>NZ_JAYFES010000074.1:0-63514 GCF_055795045.1 Pseudanabaena sp. PCC 9330
TGAGATGACGCAAATTTCAGCGTCTCATGTCACCTCACCTTTTCCCCTCGCGTCACGACGTTTCAAGCCTTTCACCCACTTGTGTCAGGCAGTCAGGGTGGGTTGTCATACGTTTCGCCATAGCTTTGCTACTCATCTTTTAGAAGCTGGCTATGACATTCGCACGATTCAAGAACTGCTAGGGCACAAAGATGTAAAGACAACGATGATTTATACCCATGTTTTAAATCGAGGCGGGCGAGGGGTAAGAAGTCCGCTGGATGGTTAGCAGTCTTCTGCCATCTGCTCTTGTCCTACGGTTGACGGGGAGCGATCGCACCAGTACACTCATCCACTAAGCCGTTCACTAGAACGGTGGCCATACAGAACTCGAAAATCTTGGCGCTGTCCGTAGGTGTTAGCAGCACCTACGAACAGCTAACCCCGCAAATCTACCAGTCAGATTGCGAGGCTAAGGGGATCGTACCTTAGCAACCCCAATTTGCACTTCAGCGGGTGGCTAGGGTTTTCGCGTTCTGTCTTCCTCCGCCCTTCCCCTCCTCGGAGGGGTGCCCGCAGGGCGGGGTGGGTTAGTCTCGGCAACGAGCCTACGGCTTACCGCGAGTAAGTCGGTTGGTTGCTTGGGTTGAACCCACCCCTACCCCTCCCAGGAGGGGACTTGCGACCTAGGGCTTGCTAACTGCAAACAAAAAAGGAACACAGAACCGATGTTTGACTATCTTGAACCCGACGCCAGCGGTGCGTCGAACATTCCGCCGTTGCCCTCTAGCAGACCTCATCCGCACCCCGAGCGAGTGCGCCATCTGCTCTACGGCAGCCTGGCCGCCCTAGAGCGCACCATCAAAATTCTCCACGCCTACGGCTACGCCGACCCCAACGACGGTCGCGACCCCATACCCACCGAAACGCCCAACCAGTGGATGGCGATTATGACCAAGATCGTACGGCTGGAATAGCTAAATGACCCCACTTTGAGAGAACGGCTTCCCCTCCTTGGGAGGGGTGCCCGCAGGGCGGGGTGGGTCAGTCTCGGCAATAGGCTCGTTGCATACCGCGAGTAAGTTTGTTGGGTGCTTAGGTTGAACCCACCCCTGCCCCTCCCAGGAGGGGATAGCGGGCCTGCTTTTGTAAGGAATTTCTGATCTCGACATTAGGTTAACCACACCACATTATCCCTACGTCACCGCCACGGTGGGCATTTGGCGATAGCGGTAGTAGGCCGCGCAGGCCCCCTCCGACGACACCATCGGTGCGCCCAGGGGGTGGTCGGGGGTGCAGCTTGTGCCAAAGGCGGGGCAAGACTGGGGCTTGCGAATGCCCTGGAGAATCTGGCCGCTGATGCAGTCGTTGGGGGCCGAGGGGTTGGGAGCCAGAGTGGGCAGCAAGCCCCTATGCCGCACGTCGAAGGCGGCAAACTCGGCCCTGAGGCCCAGCCCGCTGGCGGGGATTTCGCCGATGCCGCGCCAGGTCTGGGGCACCACTTCAAAGACCTGGTGCAGCAGGGCCTGGGCGGTTTCGTTGCCCTGGGGGCGCACAGAGCGGGCGTACTGGTTTTCGACGGTGGCCTGGCCGGTTTCGAGCTGGTGCAGGCAGTGGTAGAGCCCTTGCAAAATATCGACCGGCTCGAACCCGGTGACGACAATGGGCACATGGTAGCGGGCGGCGATCGCCCCATATTCGTGATACCCCATCACCGTACACACATGGCCAGCGGCCAAAAAGCCCTGCACCTGGCAGTCGGGGGAGCCCAAGATCGCCTCCATAGCGGGGGGCACCCGCACGTGGGAGACCAGCACCGAGAAATTTGGCAGCTGCTGCTGGGCCGCCTGGTACACCGTCATGGCGGTGGCGGGGGCGGTGGTCTCAAAGCCGACGGCAAAGAAGACCACCTCTTTGTCGGGGTTTTGCTGGGCGAGTTTGAGGGCATCGAGGGGCGAGTAGAGCATGCGCACATCGCCGCCCGTGGCCCTGGCGCTGAGCAGGTCGCCCCCACCGGGGCTGCCGGGGACGCGCAGCATATCGCCAAAGGAGCAGAGGATGACGTTAGGCTGGGCGGCCAGGGCGATCGCAGTATCAATGATCTCCGCTGGGGTAACGCACACCGGGCAGCCGGGGCCGTGAATCAGGGTGATCTGGGGCGGCAGCAGGGCGTCGAGGCCGTACTTGACGATGGTGTGGGTCTGCCCGCCGCAGATTTCCATAATCGTCCAGGGCTGGGGGTCGAGCTGGGCGATCGCCTCGGCGTAGTGCTGCACCGCCGCCCGATCCCGAAAGTCATCGACGTACTTCATCGGCGCTCCTCCGCTAGATCCCAGTGGGGGTGGTAGGTCTGGATGGTCTTCATGTACTGCACCCGCTCAAACTGGCTGGGGTCAGGGCAGTGGCGCTGGCTCAGGGTGCCCCGCAGTTGGGCGACCGAGTCGTACTCGTGCTCGGCGAGCCAGGCGATCAGGTCTTGCTCGATGGTGCGTAGGTGGTTGACGCCGTGGCGCAGCAGGGCCGCGACGATCTGCGTTACGGTGGCCCCGGCCATCAGCAGCCGCACCACATCCTGGGCGCTGTGGACGCCGCTGGTGGCGGCCAGGTCGGCGTCGATGCGTCCGTAAAGAATGCCAATCCAGTGCATGGGCAGGCGCAGGGCCTGGGGGGTGCTGAGCAGGAGCTGGGGCCGCACCTCCAGGGCTTCGATGTCGAGGTCGGGCTGATAGAAGCGGTTGAACAGCACCAGGCCGTCGGCCCCGGCGGCGCAGAGGCGTTTAGCCATGTTGGCGGTGTTACTAAAGAAGGGGCTGAGCTTGACCGCCACCGGAATGGTGACCTGGTCTTTCACCTGGCTGAGAATGTCGATGTACTGGGCCTCGACCTCGGCCCCGGAGAGATCGGGGTCGGTGGGAATCCAGTAAATATTTAGCTCCAGGGCATCGGCCCCGGCCTGCTGAATGTTTTTGGCATAGTCCACCCAGCCACCCAGGGACGAGCCATTCAGGCTGCCGATGATGGGAATGCCCAGATCGCGCTTGGCCTGCTGGATGTGCTCCAGGTAGTGCTCGGCCCCGACGTGGAAGATTTCGGGCTCGGGGAAGTAGGTGAGGGCTTCGGCAAAGCTGTGGGTGCCGTATTCCAGATGGTGGTGCAGGTCGAGCATATCCTGGCGAATTTGCTCTTCAAACACAGAATGCATGACGATTGCCGCAGCCCCGGCCTCTTCCAGCCGTTTGAGCACCGCCAGGTCTTCGCTCAGGGGGGCAGCGGCCCCAATGACGAGGGGCGATCGCAGGGTCAGACCCAGGTAGGTCGTGGTTAAATTCATGGGGTCACCTCTGGATTGGGGGACATAGGCTGACTGGCTGACGGGGGGCGGGCAGCGAGGTATTGGTACATCTGCCAGCGGGTGTTGATGCCCGCCTGAGCTTCTTGCAGCAGGCGTTTGGCCGCCTCGGGGTTGCTGCGGGCCAGCATTTTGAACCGATTTTCGCTGTACATGGCCGCCTCCAGGGG
The DNA here is from genome assembly GCF_055795045.1 of Pseudanabaena sp. PCC 9330. Lineage (NCBI taxonomy): Bacteria > Bacillati > Cyanobacteriota > Cyanophyceae > Pseudanabaenales > Pseudanabaenaceae > Pseudanabaena > Pseudanabaena sp. PCC 9330. Next base: position 3,499 of record NZ_JAYFES010000074.1, read on the forward strand.
AGTTTTGGGCGATCGCGAGTCGAGCATCAGCGGGTTTTCGCCGCGATCGCTGCGGCGCGGGTCGTAGCGGTAGAGCAGCCAGCGGCCCGACTCGACCGCCAGCTTTTGCTGGTGCATGCCCTGCTGCATGTCGATGCCGTGGGCGATGCAGTGGGCGTAGGCGATGATCAGCGACGGCCCATCATAGGATTCGGCCTCCAGGAACGCCTTGAGGGTGTGCTCATCCCGCGCCCCCATGGCCACGCTGGCCACGTAGACATTGCCGTAGGTCATGGCCATCAGGCCCAGGTCTTTTTTGGGGGCGGGTTTGCCTCCAGCGGCAAATTTGGCCACCGCCCCCTTGGGGGTCGATTTCGACATCTGCCCCCCGGTGTTGGAATAGACCTCGGTATCCAGCACCAGAATGTTGACATTGCGACCGCTGGCCATGACGTGGTCGAGGCCGCCGTAGCCGATGTCGTAGGCCCAGCCGTCGCCGCCGATCAGCCAGACGCTTTTCTTCACCAGGTAGTCGGCCAACGATTGCAGACTCTGGATTTTTTCCGCCAGGGCGGTCTCTAAACCGGGCGCATTCCCCCAGGCGGCCAGGTGGCCCTTGAGCTGGGCGACCCGCTCCCGCTGCTCGTAGATCTCGGCTTCGTCGGTTTGGGCGGTGTCGGTCAGGGCCGCCACCAGGTCGGCGGGCAGGGGCGAACCGGACTGCCCCGCTAATTCATGGAGCAGGGCGATCGCCTGGGTGATGTGCTGATCCAGTGAAATACGGAAGCCCAGGCCAAATTCGGCGTTGTCTTCAAACAGGGAGTTGGCCCAGGCGGGGCCGCGCCCCTCGGCGTTGTGCGTCCAGGGGGTGGTGGGCAGGTTGCCGCCATAGATTGACGAGCAGCCGGTGGCGTTGGCCACCAGCATGCGATCGCCAAACAATTGCGTCGCCAGCTTCAGGTAGGGGGTTTCGCCACAGCCGCCGCAGGCCCCGGAAAACTCAAATAGGGGCTCTTGCAGCTGCTGCTGGCCGATCTTGTGCAGGTTGAGCTGGCTGCGATCGGGGTTGGGCAAGTTTAAGAAAAAGTCCCAATTCTCCCGCTCCTGGTCGCGCAGGGGTAGCTGCGGCACCATGTTGATCGCCTTAAAGCGGGGTTCGAGCTTGTTTTTGGCGGGGCAAACCTCCACGCAGATGCCGCAGCCGGTGCAGTCTTCCGCCGCTACCTGAATGGTGAATTTGAGGTCGTGCCAGTCGTGGTCGCGGGCGGCAGTGGATTTGAAGGTCTCCGGCGCATTGGCCAGCTGGTCGGGTTCATACACCTTGGCGCGAATCACGCTGTGGGGGCAGACCATGACGCACTTGCCGCACTGCACGCACACATCGGGGTCCCAGGCGGGGATTTCGGTGGCGATGTTGCGCTTTTCCCACTTGGTGGTGCCGCTGGGGTAGGTGCCATCCACCGGCAGGGCGCTGACCGGCAGATCGTCGCCGTGGCGGGCCATCATCATGCCCAGCACGTCGCGCACAAAGGCGGGGGCCTGGTCGGGCACGGGGTTGTGGCGTACTGGGTTATGGGGAACTGTGACGGCAGCCCCCACGGCCACGGGTTCTCGCACCGCCACCTCGTGGAGGTTTTCCAGGGTTTGATCGACGGCGGCCAGGTTCATCTGCACCACGTCTTCGCCCTTTTTGCCGTAGGTCTTGCGAATGGCCTGATTGATCTGGGCGATCGCATCTTCCCTGGGCAGCACCCCGGCCAGGGCAAAGAAGCACACCTGCATGACGGTGTTAATGCGCCCCTTCATGCCCGCCTCCAGGGCCACCTGGTTGGCGTCAATGGCGTAGACCTTGAGCCCTTTGTCGAGCACAATCTGCCGCAGTTCCTCGGGGAGCCGCTGCCAGGTTTCCTCGGCGCTGTAGGGGCTGTTGAGCAGGAAGGTCGCCCCGGCCTTGGCTTCTTTGAGCACCTCGTACTTCTCGACAAACTCCCACTGGTGGCAGGCGACGAAGTTGGCGCTCTCGACCAGGTAGGTGGAGCGAATCGGGTTGGGGCCAAAGCGCAGGTGCGAAACCGTCACCGAGCCCGACTTTTTGGAGTCGTAGACGAAGTAGCCCTGGGCGTAGTTGTCGGTTTCTTCGCCGATGATTTTGATCGAGTTTTTGTTGGCCCCCACGGTGCCGTCGGAGCCCAGGCCGTAGAAGATGGCCCGCACTACCGAGTCGGGCTCGATGGTGAAGCTGGGGTCCACGGTGAGCGAGGTGTGGGTGACATCATCGTTGATGCCCACGGTGAAGTGGTTTTTGGGCTGCGGTGCCGCCAAATTCTCAAACACCGCCTTGACCATGGCCGGGGTAAACTCCTTCGATGACAGGCCGTAGCGGCCCCCGACGACGCGCACCTGGGTGCGGCCCGCCTCCGCCAAACTGCCGACCACATCCTGGTAGAGGGGTTCGCCCAGGCTGCCGGGTTCTTTGGTGCGGTCAAGAACGGCGATCGCGCCCACCGACTCGGGCAGCGCCGCTACAAAGTCCGCCAGGCTCCAGGGCCGGTAGAGCCGCACCTTCAGCACGCCGATCTTTTCTCCCTGGGCCAGCAGGTAGTCGACGGTTTCGTGCACCGTTTCGCAGGCGGAGCCCATGAGGACGATCACCCGTTCGGGGGTGGGGTGGCCGTGGTAGTCAAACAGTCGGTAGGCGCGCCCGGTGAGCTGGGCAAAGTCATCCATGGCCGCCTGCACCAGGCCGGGGCAGGCATTGTAAAAGGAGTTCACCGTTTCCCGTGCCTGAAAGTAGACATCGGGGTTTTGGGCGGTGCCGCGAATTACCGGGCGATCGGGGGTAAGGGCGCGCTGGCGGTGGGCCAGGATGGGGGCCTGGGGCAGCAGCGATCGCAGATCGTCGTCATCCAGCAGTTCCACCTTCTGCACTTCGTGGGAGGTGCGAAACCCATCGAAGAAATGCAGGAAGGGAATGCGGCTGGCAAAGGTGGCGCGGGTGGCGATCGCCGCCAGATCCTGGGCCTCCTGCACCGAGGCCGAGCTGAGCAGGGCGCAGCCGGTGGCGCGAACAGCCATCACATCGCTGTGGTCGCCAAAGATAGACAGCCCCTGGGCCGCCAGGGAGCGGGCGGCAATGTGGATGGCGATCGGGGTCAGCTCCCCAGCAATTTTGTAGAGGTTGGGGATCATCAACAGCAGCCCCTGGGAGGCCGTAAAGGTCGTGGTCAACGACCCGGCCTGGAGCGCCCCGTGGACGGCCCCGGCCACCCCGCCCTCGCTCTGGAGCTGCACGATGTTGGGCACCGCCCCCCACAGGTTGGGCTGGTGGGCCGCAGACCAGGCATCGGCCCACTCGGCCATGGTCGAAGAGGGGGTAATCGGGTAGATGGCGATCACTTCGCTGAGGCGGTAGGCGATGCGGGCGACGGCCTCGTTGCCATCGAGGGTTGCAAAGGTCGGGGTTTTCATGGGTTCAATACTCCCAGGTGAGTCAAATCTTGTAGGGTCTGCTGGGCCTCGTCTTCATCGAGAATGCTGAGGGCAAAGCCGACGTGAACAATGACGTAGTGGCCGACGGTGGCCTCGGGCACGTAGGCGAGGCTGACCTCGCGCACAATGCCGCCAAAGCTGACTTTGCCGGTGCGCAGGTAGTCATTCCCGTCGCCGGAGGGCGGATCGGTGATGCTGACGATTTGACCGGGCACCGCTAGACACATGGCGCACTTCCTACTGTTTGTTGATGTTTCCAATGGGCACCCAGCAGTTGCCCCGCTGCAAGGCCACCATCGTTGGCTGGGATCTGGTGGTGCCAGTGGGGTACAAACCCCTTGGCCCGCAGCCGCTGAATTGCCCGGTCGAGCAGGTAGCGATTTTGCCAGCAGCCCCCGGTCAGCAGGACGTTCTCGATGCCGACGTGGTTGGCGATCGCAACGATCATCTCCACTAAGGTGTTGTGGAATTTAGCCGCAACCCTGCCAGGGAAGTCCTGCCCCGTGAGAATCGCCTCGACCATTGGCTGCCAGTCCAGTACCAGCGTTCCTTCTAGGGTGTGGTCTAGGCCGTAGGGGTAGCGATCGCTCGTAGGTTCCAAAATCGCCTCTAGCTGCATCGCTGCTTCGCCCTCGAAGCTGTTGCGATCGCAGAGGCCGATCAGGGATGCGATCGCATCAAACAACCGCCCCATACTTGACGTTCTGGGCGCATTGACCCACTTCTGCAGCATGGTTCGTAGCACCGCTAACTCCTGCGGTTGAAAGGCTTGCAGGGTAGGGCAGTTCATGTCGAAAGCTGCTTCGCCAAAGGCTTCGTAGAGCAATCCCAGGGCGGCACGGCGGGGTTCTTGGGCGGCGCGATCGCCCCCCGGCAGTGGAAACGTCCGCAGGTGCGCCACCCGCTGCCACCCGCTGCGATCGGGGATGGCCAGAAACTCGCCGCCCCAGAGGCTGCCGTCTAGGCCGTAGCCCGTGCCATCCCAGGCAATGCCCAAGACGGGTGGTTCTAGGCTGTTATCCACCATCCCTGCCAGCACGTGGGCGTAGTGGTGCTGCACTGGCACCAGGGGGACGTTCATTTGCTGGCTCAGGGCTTGGGCAAACTGGGTGGAACGGTAGTCGGGGTGGGCATCGCAGGCGATCGCCACAGGGTGCGCCTCGTACAGCTCTAGCAGTTGGGCGATGGTGTCTTGGAAGCGATCGCAGGTTTGCACCTGGTCGAGATCCCCCAGGTGGGGGCTGACCACGATCTGGTCTGGCAGGGATAGGGCGACGGTGTTCTTTAAATGGCCACCCACCGCCAGAATGCAGGGCATGGTCGGCTCCGGCACAGCCACCCGCAGGGGATAGCCCCGCGCCCGCCTCAGCAGCATGGGCTGGTCGGCGATGGTGCGCACCACCGAGTCGTCGATGGGCCGCGCGATCGGGCGATCGTGGACGAGGTAGCCGTCAGCGATCGCGGCCAACTCGCGAAGGGCGGCTTGCCCATCGCTACAGAGGGGGGCGTGGGAGCGGTTGCCGCTGGTGGCGACTACGGGGAAGCCGAGTGCAGCCAACAGCAAGTGATGCAGAGGCGTGTAGGGCAGCATAGCTCCGACGGTGCGCTGCCGGGGGGCAATGGCTGGAGCCAATTGTCCCTCGGCTTTTTGCTCTAGCAAAACAATGGGTGCCGCTGCCGAGGTCAGTAGCTCTCGCTCCGTTGACGAAACGAGGCAATCCTGCTCAATCGCCTCCAGGCTGGGGTACATGACCGCGAAGGGTTTGGCAGGTCGTTGTTTGCGATCGCGCAGCCGCTGCACCGCCCTTTCATTCCGCGCATCCACCACCAGATGAAAGCCGCCCAGCCCCTTCAGTGCCAGGATGTTCCCCTGGCGAATCCAATCCGCCGCCAGGGCGATCAGTTCAGGGGAATTTGCGCCGGGGGCGATCGCCTTCCCTTGGTCATCCCACAGTTCCAACTGAGGCCCACAGCGCCCGCAGGCATTGGGCTGGGCGTGGAACCGCCGATCGCAGGGGTTGTCATACTCCCGCTGGCAGTCGGGGCAGAGCGAAAAGCCCGCCATGGTGGTGTTGGGGCGATCGTAGGGCAGCCCGGTGACAATGCTGTAGCGGGGGCCGCAGTGGGTGCAGTTGGTAAACGGGTACCGATAGCGGCGGTTCTCGGGGTCGAACAGCTCCGCCAGGCAGGCAGGGCAGGTGGCCAGATCGGGCAAAATCCAGGCGGATTTGGGGGCGACATCCTGGGCAGAGCTGTGGATTTCAAAGGCTGTGTATCCAGCGGGGGCCAGCCACTGGGTTTCGAGGTGGGCGAGCAGGGCATGGGCGGGGCGATCGCGCTCTAGCCGCTCCAAAAACAGCGCCAGCACGGCAGCATTCCCTTCGACTTCGATATCGACGCCGCCGTCGTCGTTTCGCACCCAGCCGCCCAGGCCCAGATCCGTCGCCAGGGTATAGACAAAGGGCCGAAAGCCAACGCCTTGCACCATGCCCTGCACCCGCAGATGTAGGCGCTGCGGGGCGGGTGCTAACAGAGTCGATGGGGCGGGGCGGGTCATTGGGACACCTGGGCTAACCTGGGTTCGGGATAAGAAAATTCTCTGCAAAAGCAGGCTGGCTGTCCCCTCTTGGGAGGGGTAGGGGTGGGTCAGTCGGGGCTAATGTCGGAACATCACTCTATGCAGCTGATTATTCGCTGGAGCAGTTTTGACCCACCCCGCCCTGCGGGCACCCCTCCAAGAGAGGGGACGGCGTTATCCCGAACTGAGTTGGGCTAGGGGTGGCTGTTTTGTGTGAGCCTGCTGCGATCGCAGATAGGCCAGCCAGTCAGCCATGCCTACGCCGCTGCGGGCAGACAGCTCAAACACCTGGGCCTGGGGGGCCATGCGGCGGATATTGGCGATCGCCGTTGCCCGGTCAAACCCCACCGCCTCAGCGATATCGACCTTGGTCAACAGCACCACATCCGCCGACTGAAACGCCGTGGGGTATTTCAGCGGTTTGTCTTCCCCCTCGGTGACGGAGAGCAGCACCACCCGCAGGGTTTCCCCCAGGTCGTAGGCGGCGGGGCAGACGAGATTGCCCACGTTCTCAATCACCAGCAGATCCAAGTTCGCCAGGTCGAGGTGAGAGGCCGCGTGGGCGACCATGTCGGCCTCCAGGTGGCAGGCGGTGCCGGTGGTAATTTGCAGCGCCGTGGCCCCGGCGGCTCGGATTCGCTGGGCATCGTTTTCGGTGGCCAGATCGCCGACGATGACCCCAATGCGAGGGGCGTCCTTGCCCTGGGCGATCGCCGTCCGCTCAATCAGCGTGGTCTTCCCCGAACCGGGCGACGAGAGAATGTTGAGAACGAGCAGGCCAAGGGATTGAAAGGTGTCGCGGTTTTGGTGGGCAAGGCGATCGTTTTTCGATAGGAGGCGTTCGCGGACGTCTACGGTATGGGGGTGGTCATGGTGGTGGTGGTCGTGATCGTGGCGGTGGTGATCGGCCCCATGCAACATCACAGCATCCACCTCGCTACAGCCGCAGTTGGTACACATTACGACACCTCCAGGGATGCGAGTTCGAGTTCTTTGCCCTGGAGAATTGAGGTGCTCCAGGTGTGGCAGTGGGGGCACTCATAGCCCAGGTCTAGCGGCCTAAATTCGGCCTGGCAGGGGTGGCAAAAGCACAGGGTGGGGCAGGGCTCAATGGTGAGCTGGGCGTGTTCGGCGATCGTGCCTTGGGTAACGACATCAAAGGCAAACCGCAGCGCCTCGGGCTCTACCCCCGACAGATCGCCCACCCGCAGCGCCATCTGGTGAATGCGGCTGGCCCGTTCGCGGTGGGCGTAGTCGAGGGCGATCGCCAGTGCATTTTCCATCAGCCCTACTTCATGCATGGAACACCTCCGGCGTGTAGGGGCGCAGCATGCTGCGCCCCTACGGGGGTTATGGGTGGTATTGGGGTTTCTAGCAAATGGCCCTTCAGGGTGGTGAGACCCCAGGCCAGGCCATCCTGGGCGATCGCAGACAGCTCCATTCCATAGTCAAACGCCACCGCCGGAATCAGCAGGTGATGGGCGAGCGGCTCGGCTCCGTAGAGCGCCTTAGCCAGTTGGAGAATGACGCCAGGGCTCCACAGATGGTCGAGGCGGCTGTCGGGTGCGGTGGGAGCCACCGTTTCCACTCGGCCCAGCCCTTCGACGCAGGCATCGATGAACCAGACCTGCTCGACTTCGGCGATCGCAGCGGCCAGTTCCGGGGTGAGCTGGTGCACCGCCAGGGAGTCTACCCCCGGCAGATTCCACCCCTCCACTGCCTCAGCGACCAGGGGGCCGACGCCGTCGTCGCCCCGCAGCCCGTTGCCGTAGCCAATCACCAGGGTTTTCACCGGTACACCTCATCCAGCAGTTGCCCATTCGCCGCCACTAGCTCTAAGTGCAGGGGCATTTGCCCCGCCGCGTGGGTCGAGCACGACAGGCAGGGGTCGTAGCAGCGAATGCCCGCCTCCACCCGGTTGAGCAAGCCCTCGGGAATGTCGGCCCCGTGGATGTAGTGCTTGGCGATCTGGGCCACGGTTTTGTTCATGGCCAGGTTGTTTTGCCCGGTGGCGATGATCAAATTCACCTTTTCGAGCAGGCCGTTTTCATCCACCTGGTAGTGGTGAAACAGGGTGCCCCGCGGGGCTTCGCTGACCCCCACGGCATTGAGCTGGTTGACCCCGGCGTGGGCGCGGCAGCGGTCAGACAACACATCGGGGTCATCGACCAGCTCTTGAATTTTTTCGAGACAGGCGAGAATCTCGATCAGGCGGGCGTAGTGGTAGAGGAACGAGGAGGTGACCACGCCGCCGCTGCGATCGCGCAGTTCTTGCAATTCGCGATCGGCCCCCTCGGTGCCAATGTGGCTGCACACGTTCAGCCTTGCCAGCGGCCCCACCCGGTACATCCCCGCCGGGTAGCCCAAGGGCTGGTAATAGGGGAATTTTAGGTACGACCAGGGCTCCACCGCCTCGCCGAGAAACTGGTGGTAGTCGTCTTCGCTGAGGCCGTCGGCGACGATGTTGCCCTGGCTATCGGTGAACCGGAGCTTGCCGTCGTAGTGCTCCCACTCGCCGTTGGGGCCAACCAGGCCCATGTACAGCGTGGGGAATTCGCCAAAGATGCCGATTTCGGCCTGGAGCTGGTCGTCGAGCATGCCCTTGAACAGGCCCAGGGCCAGGTGAATGGTGTCGAGGGATTCGGGCAGGCGATCGACAATCCACTGGCGGCCTTCTTCAGAGAGGGGCGATCGCACCCCACCGGGCACCGTCCAGGCGGCGTGAATCTTGCGCGCCCCCAGTTTCTCAATCACCGTCTGGCCAAACTGGCGCAGCCGAATGCCCGCCCGCGCTAGGTCGGGGTTGGCGGCAATCAGACCAAACACGTTGCGCGTCGCCGGGTTGCTATCCCAGCCCAGCAAAAAGTCGGGGCTGCTGAGGTGAAAGAACGACAGCGCGTGGGACTGGGTAATCTGGGCCAGGTTCATCATTCGCCGCAGCTTGTCGGCAGCGGGGGGAATTTTGACCGCCAGGATTTTATCTCCGGTTTTGGCGGCGGCCAGCAGGTGGCTGACCGGGCAGATGCCGCAGATGCGGGCGGTAATGCCCGCCATCTCGGTGAAGGGGCGGCCCTCGCAAAATTTCTCAAACCCCCGATACTCCACCACGTGAAAGCGGGCGTCCGACACCTCCCCCGCCTCGTCGAGGTAGATCGAGATTTTGGCGTGCCCCTCAATGCGGGTGACCGGGTCGATGACAACGGTTCTGGTCATGGTGGGTTACTCCTAGCCAAACTTGATCATGTCGCGGCCGGCCATCACGGGCATTTCTCCCCGCAGCAGCGGCTCCAGGGTGGCCCGAATGCGATCGGCGGGGGGCGGGCAGCCGGGCATATAGATATCCACCGGCACGACCTGGTGCACCGGCACCACCTGGTCGAGCAGCTCTGGCACAATGCCCGGCTCGTGGGGCAGCTGGGGCGAATAGTCGGCCAGCTCCAGGTAGGTGCGCTTGAGCACCGACTCGGCCCCGTCTAGCATGTTGCGCATGGCGGGCACGTTGGCGGTCACCGCACAGTCGCCAAAGGAAATCAGCAGCTTGGTCTGGCGGCGCACCTGCAAGATCAGCTCCAGGTTGTCTTCGTTGGCGACGCCGCCCTCCACCAGGCACACATCCACATTCTCGGGATAGGCCTTAATGTCTGAGCCCACCGGGCTAAACACCACATCCACCTGCTGAGCCAGGTCGATCAGCCATTCGTCCAGATCGAGAAAGGACATGTGACAGCCCGAACACCCCGCCAGCCAAACCGTGGCAAACCTTATCTTGTCCATTGGTGCTGCTCCCGCGCAGTGACTAAAAATTCGAGCTTGGCGCGATCGCCCTCTTTTTCGCCCGTGGTGCTGCCCTTGCGGAAGATCGACCCGGTCGGGCAGGCATCCACACACTTGCCGCAGGAGGTGCAGGCATCCACCTCGCCCCAGGGCTGGTTCAGCCCCGACACAATGAAGCATTGCTCGCCCCGCTGGGCCACATCCCACACGTGGGCTCCCTCGATCTCGTCGCAGACCCGCACACAGCGGGTGCAGAGAATGCAGCGATTGTGGTCAATGCCAAACTGCGGGTGAGAGACATCCAGCGGGCGATCGGGGAACCGGTAGGGAAACCGGGAGTGATCCATCCCCACCGTTACCGCCATGTCTTGCAGTTCGCAGTTGCCGTTGGCGACGCACACCGAGCACACGTGGTTGCCCTCGGAAAACAGCAGCTCCACCGTCATCTTGCGGTACTGCTGCAGCTTGGGCGTGTTGGTCTGAATCGCCATGCCCTCGGCCACCTCGGTAACGCAGGCGGGCAGCAGCTTGTTTGAGCCTGCCACCTCCACCAGGCAGAGGCGGCAGGCCCCCACATCCTTCACCCCCTCCAGGTGGCAGAGGGTGGGGATGGCAATGCCGTTTTCCTGCGCGGCTTGCAGCACCGTGGCCCCCGCCTCAATGGCCACGTCTTTGCCATCTATGTTGAGTGTCTTGACCGACATGTATCTACCTCTCTGTACCTCGCGATCGCCCTTATCTGTGGAATCTGTCTTCGCAACATCCCCTCCTGGGAGGGGCAGGGGTGGGTCAGCCCAGTTGCAAAACCCACACCCTGCCCTTCGCAACATCTCCTCCTGAGAGGGGCAGGGGTGGGTCAGCCCAGTTCCCGGAGACCCACCCCGCCCTTTGGGCACCCCTCCCAGGAGGGGACGGGGGCGACTTTCCCCTCCTCGGAGGGGCAGGGGTGGGTCAAGAACTGCTCAAGGCCGGAGTTTTCAACAGCGCCTCGTACTCCTCGTGGAAGTACCGCAGCGTACTCAACACCGGATTCGGCGCGCTCATACCCAGGCCGCAGAGGCTGGTCTCCTTCACCATGTGGCACAGCTCCTCCAGCTTGCGCAGGTCATCCGCCGTTGCCTGGCCGCTGAGCAGGTGGGCCAGCATCTCGTAGAGCTGCACCGTACCCGCCCGGCAGGGAATGCACTTGCCGCAGCTTTCTTCCTTGCAAAACTCCATGTAAAACTTGGCCACCTCAACCATATTGGTGGTGTCATCCATCACCACCATGCCGCCCGAGCCCATCATGGAGCCGATCGCCACCAGCGAGTCATAATCCACCGGGGTATCGAGCAGCGACACGGGAATGCAGCCGCCGGAGGGGCCGCCGGTCTGCACCGCCTTGATGTCGCCCTCGGGCACGCCGCCGCCCATGGCTTCGACGATCTCGCGCAGGGTAATGCCCATGGGCACCTCGATCAGCCCGTTGTTGCGGATTTTGCCCGTCAGGGCAAAGATCTTGGTGCCCTTGCTCTTTTCGGTGCCGATGCCCGCATACCAGTCGGCCCCCCGGTGCAGGATCGGGGCAATGTTGCCGAAGGTTTCGACGTTGTTGGTCAGCGTCGGGCAGTCCCACAGGCCCGACTCGGCGGGGTAGGGAGGCCGGGGCTGCGGGTTGCCGCGCCCCCCCTCAATGGATTGGATCAGCGCGGTTTCTTCGCCGCAGACAAAGGCCCCGGCCCCAATGCGAATGTCGATCTTGAAGTCAAACAGCGAGTCGAAGATCTGAGCCCCCAGCAGCCCGTACTTTTTGGCCTGCTGAATCGCCTTTTGCAACCGCTGAATCGCCAGGGGATATTCGGCCCGCACGTAGATGAAGCCGTGGCTGGCCCCGACGGCGTAGCCTGCGATCGCCATCCCCTCCAGCACCAGGTGCGGGTCGCTCTCCAGCACGCTGCGATCCATAAAGGCACCGGGGTCGCCCTCGTCACCGTTGCAGATGACGTACTTTTGATCGCCGGGCATTTTGGCCACCGTGGCCCACTTCAGCCCCGTGGGGTAGCCGCCGCCGCCGCGCCCGCGCAGGCCGCTGCGGGTGATTTCGTCCACGACCTCCGCCGGGGTCATTTCATACACCGCTTTGTACAGCGAGCGGTAGCCCCCCACGGCGATGTATTCCTCAATGCGTTCGGGGTCGATGCGGCCACTGTACTCGCGCACCACCTTCATCTGGCGGGCAAAGAAGGGGTGCTGGGGGTTGCCCTGCACCGCTGTGGCCTCGCCCCCCTTGAGGGCGGTAATGATGCTGGCTGCCTGCTCGGGCTTGACCTCTTCGTAGAGCTGTTCTTCCTCCAGAGGTTTAGCCCCCTGAAAGTCAGGATCGAGCCAGGCCGAGGGTTCAATTTCGACCAAAGGCCCGCGTCCGCAGAAGCCCATGCAGCCGACGCCGATCGCCTCAACGTCATCCTCTAACCCTTCGGTTTTAATGGTGTCTTGCAGCGACTTCAGCACTGCTTCAGAGCTGGCCGCCCGACAGCCGGTGGAGGTGCAGCAGTGCACCCGCAGGCGCTTTTGCCGCGATCGCTCCGTCTGGGCCACGTCAATCAGATTGGCTAAGTCATCCATGGTTTAGTCCTCGGCTTCCCAGGCTTGAATGTGGGCTAGGGCGGCGGCGGGTTCTACCTTGCCCGCCACGGTGCCGTCAAACACTGCCACTGGCGCAATGCCGCAGGCCCCAACGCAGCGGGCCGCCATCAGCGACACCTGGCCGTCGGCGCTGGTGTTGCCCACGGTGATGCCCAGCTCCTGCTCCAGGGTTTCTAAGACCTTACCGCTGCCTTTGACGTAGCAGGCCGTGCCCAAGCAGACGATGCAGGTGTGCGCCCCAGCAGGCTTCAGCGAAAACAGGTGGTAAAAGGTGGCGACCCCGTACACCCGACTCAGGGGCAGCTTTAGCCCCCTGGCAATGTAGGTCAGCACGTCTTCTTCTAAATAGCCAAAGGTTTCCTGCGCCTTGTGGAGGATTTCAATTAGCGCATCCTGGCTGTACTGGTTGCGCTTGAGGGTCATCTCCAGGGTCTTGTAGCGGCGATCGCCCGCCTCCTTGGCCGCGGGTGACGCACTGGCTGGGGGTTTAGACGGGGTTTGCGTAGGTGTAGCCATCGGTGCAACGTCCTGCGATGGGGAGTGGGCAGAAGATTGGGCTAAATATAAAATTCAAAAATTAATGAGTCCTAGAATGCAAAAAGTGTAAGGGCATCAAAAAAATCAGTCAATTATTAAATAATATTTAAGGAAAACTGTTGGACTTGTGTACCTAAATCTGTGCGAACCGTTGGTAGAACTTCTCGCCAGACAGAATGGCTGTGGAGTAAGGCCAGAGGACAATCAACCCGTGCTATGGAGCGTGCTGCGGCGACAGCCACATGCATGATCTAGATAGGTTCTGCGTAACGCGCAGGACGATGCCCTACCTTTAGGAAAATTAAGATTGCTGATGGATAGTTGATGCTTTAGTACGTTCCCTTTCGCAACATTTTGGTTTCTTTTGTGTCTGAGTCTGATAGGGCAAAACCTAGGTGACTCATCGTCATGGTCTAGGTTTTTATACTCTCTCTATACCGATAGTAGTGGAATATTTTCTGTCTCTAGAATTTTGCAGAGAAAACTTAAAATTCATGATTTTTCGGAGGCAAAGCCCAGAGAAAAATCATGTCATTGCCAGCTGATGGCCTCGCCCTCCCAGATGCAAATGGCGCGAAAGCTGTTGGTCTCTAATCGAGGCTAGCGCTTGGGTGCCCAGACGGGCGATCGCCGTAGGTCGCCACCCAATGATGCGTCACTCTCTGGCGACGAGCTTGGGCCACGGGCAGCGGGCTATTGAGCTTTAACCGTAGGGCGATAGGCCTCGATCGCCGCCTGACAGTCCTCCACGGTGGCCCGTTCGGCCATGGCCACCACCAGGGCATCAAAGGCCTCGCGGTGCTTTTCTAACAGAGTTTTGGCCTGAAGTGTTGCCCAGCGCTGCTTGAGAGGCACTTCGGCAGGCGATCGCCCCAAGACCGCCCAAAACAGTCCCAGCCCTCGCACGTCATCGTCGCCACCTTCGACATTGCCGTAGACCATTTGCTCGGCGGCAATGCCCGCCATCCACACCTGGCAGTAGCGATCGATGCTCTGGGGGGTGACGGTCGCCGCCGCTGTCGCATCCTGGGAGGCAAACACCACGCCCCCCTCTCCCGGAATGCCCTGTCGCCAAGACTCCCAGGCGTTGAGCGTGTAGGTTTCGATCGGAAAACCGAGCAGCACCGCCGCCAAAAAGTGACCCGCCTCGTGGTGCAGCACTCGCTGACGATGCTCTGGCGAAGTCCAGGCCACCGCATTCATCAAAATGCTGCCGATGCGGCCACTCAGCCCCAGTTGGTCAACGCTAAACACCCCTAGCCCCACCGCCGCAAACACCGCCACCACCGCTGGCGACAGATGAATGATTGGCCCTAGCAAACTGGCCATGGTGACGCCAAAAATGACGACGGCAACGGCGTTCAGGGTGGTATCGCGCATAAAAATCTAGCAGTATCGACTTAAGGAAGACTGACAAAGAGAACGACATCTAAATATTCTAGCTATGGCGGTCGTTAGTCCGTGAGCGACTCTCCCCGCCCTCTTACCTCGCCACCCACCATTTTCACCTATACCGACAGCCCCGCCTGGGCTTGAACATAGTCCTTCAGTTCAATATGCACGGGGTTGACCTGCCAAATCTGTTCACAGTATTCGCGGATGGAGCGATCGCTAGAGAACTTGCCCATGCGCACGGCGTTGACAATCGACATGCGCGACCAGTTTTCCTGGTCTTGGTACGCGGCACCAACGCGGTCTTGGGCGTCGATGTAGGCCTGGTAATCGGCCAGCAGCATGTAGGGGTCGTGGTAGACCAGGTTGTCGGTGAGCGCTTTGAATAGGCCGCCGTCGCCTTTAGCGAAGAAGCCAGCGTTGACCAGGTCAATCACTTCTTTGAGCTGGGGGTTGCTGTTGTAGTAATCCCAGGGATTGTAGCCACTAGCTTTGAGGGCCATCACCTCGTCGGAGACCAGACCAAACAGAAAGAAGTTTTCGTCGCCTACAAGCTCCCGGATTTCGACGTTGGCCCCGTCTAGAGTGCCAATCGTCAGCGCACCGTTCATCGAAAATTTCATGTTGCCGGTGCCGGAAGCTTCTTTGCCAGCGGTGGAAATTTGCTCCGACAAATCTGCCGCTGGATACACTCGCTGGCCCAGGGTGACGTTGTAGTCGGGTAAAAAGACGACCTTGAGGCGATCGCCGATCGCCGCGTCATTGTTCACCACATCGCCCACAGCGGTGATGAATTTAATCATCAGCTTGGCCATGTGGTAGCCGGGGGCCGCCTTACCGCCAAAAATAAACGTGCGGGGGGTGATATCGAGGCTGGGGTTTTGCTTCAGCCGTTCGTAGAGGGTGATGATGTGCAGCACGTTGAGGTGCTGGCGCTTGTACTCGTGAATGCGCTTCACCTGCACATCAAACAGCGAGTCGGGGCTGACCACGATGCCGGTGCGGGTCTGGATGTAGGTGGCGAGATCTTGCTTGATGTCGCGCTTGATCTGCCGCCAGTACTGACGAAAGCCAGGGTCGTCGGCGCAGCCTTCCAGCGATCGCAACTTTTCCATATCCTGCAACCAGCCGTCGCCTACTTTCTCGGTGTAAAGGGCCGCTAGGCGAGGGTTGGCCAGGGCAATCCAGCGGCGGGGGGTAACGCCGTTAGTAACATTGCGAATTTTGCCCGGAAACATTTCATGAAAGTCTTTGAGGATGGTCTGCTTGACCAGTTCGCTGTGTAACGCCGCTACGCCATTGATGGCATGGCTGCCCAGGCTGGCCAGGTTGGCCATGCGCACATAGCGATCGCCCGACTCATCAATCAGCGACAGGCTAGAAAGTTTGGCCGAGTCGTTGAGGTACTGCACCCGCACCTGATCCATAAACCGGTGGTTGATTTCAAAAATAATCTCCAGGTGCCGAGGCAGCATGCCACCAAAGAGAGACAGGGACCATCGCTCCAGGGCCTCGGGCAGCAGGGTGTGGTTGGTGTAGGCAAAGGTGTTTTGGGTGATCTGCCAGGCCGCCTCCCACTCGATGCCGTGGGCGTCGATCAGCAGGCGCATCAGCTCAGCGACGCCGACGGCGGGGTGGGTGTCGTTGAGCTGAGCCGCAAATTTCTCGTGGAAACTGTCGAGGGTGCGCCCCGAAAGCATGTGAATGCGAATCATATCCTGCAGGGCGCAGGAGACAAAGAAAAACTGCTGCTCTAAGCGCAGCTGCTTGCCCTCGATTTGCTCGTCGTTGGGGTAGAGCACCTTAGAGATATTCTCGGAGGTGACTTTGCTGTTGACCGCGCCGTAATAGTTGCCAACGTTGAACGATTGAAAATCGAAGGACTCCACCGCCTCGGCCTTCCACAGGCGCAGGGTGTTGACGGTGTTGACCCGATAGCCGGGAATCGGCGTGTCGTAGGGAATGCCCTTTACCTGCTTAGCAGGAATCCAGCGCTTGCGAAAGCGGCCATCGGAGTCGGTGTAATCTTCGATGTGGCCGCCAAAACCCACAGTAACGGCGGATTCGGGATGGGCAATTTCCCAGGGGTAGCCGTGTTGCAGCCATTTGTCGGTAATTTCGACCTGCCAGCCGTCACGAATGTCTTGGTCGAAAATGCCGAACTCGTAGCGAATGCCGTAGCCGATCGCCGGAATTTGCATGCTAGAGAGGGATTCCATATAGCAGGCGGCCAGGCGGCCCAGGCCACCGTTGCCCAGGCCAGGTTCTTCTTCCTGGGCAATCAGACCCTCAAAGTCGAGGCCCGACTCTTGCACCGCCTGCTTTACCTGGGCTTCGATGCCGAGGTTGATCAGGTTGCGGCCCAGGTGCGGCCCTAGGAGAAATTCTGCCGACAGGTAGGTGACCAGCCGCACCTCAGAGCGCAGGTAGTTGCGGGTGGAGTTGAGCCAGCGCTGCATCATGCGATCGCGCACCGTATAGGCCAGAGCCAGGTAAAAGTCGTTCTGACTGGCCACCTCGGGCCACTTGCCTTGAATGTAAAACAGATTGTCGGCCAGGGCCCGGCGCAGGGTCTCTACGCTCAGACCAGTGCGATCGTCTTCGACATCTACAGTGGGGCAATTGATGAAGGCAGTCATTGGCGTCTCCTGATCAGGGGCAGCGTATGCGCGGGGTCTAGGGTGCAATGTCCAATGTCTGCCACTGTAAAGGAGACTCGGTGATCAGCGGGAGTAGGCAAGGAAAGGTTTAAGGTTCAACGCTCAGCGACTCTACCACCAGCTCTAGGTAGCCGGTTTGGGGGTCAGGCTGGCGGCTAAAGCGCAGGTGGGGCAAGGGCGCAATCGCAATCTCCGCCGTCGTGCGAATGATGCACCCCGGCATAATATGACCGCCGTAAACCCGACCCTGGGCATCGGCGATCGAACCATGCAAGTGCATACCATGGCGCGACAGCGTGCCACTGAGAGCGATCAACTCTAGCGGCCCTTCGATTATGGTGGCCGCTGGGGCCGCTGCAAAGCGCAGAGAGGCCTGGCTCAAGCTGCCCAGCGCCGTGAGAATAATGCCCGCTTCTAGGGCTTGGGTCTGGGCAAAGGTCTGGAGGGCTGGCTTTAGATCTTGGCCAGGAACCAGGCGAAGGCAGTGGGTTTGCATGGGGAGAGAACGCTGGTGGACGCGTTAGCTCGATCTCGTTAACTCGATCTATTTTACCTAGGCTGAGGCCTCATCTCCCCGCGATCGGCCACCGGTTGCGCGGGGCTCAAAAGCGGAACAGACCCCATCGGGGCTCACTCGCAGCCCGTACAGGGGAGAATCGACACCGCGACAGTGTCCTTCGCGCTGATGGCGGCAGGTTTGGCACCGGGGCGACTGCCAAGGGTCGTCGATAGAAGCAACGGTGCGGAGTAGGTCGCGGGGGTTGAGCCCCTTGATCACCAGGTCGCCGCCCTGCCACCGGGCTTGTACCAGGCCGGTGTCGGCCAGGGCAGCCCAGCGGGGGTCGGCGGTGAGGTCTTCGGGCAGCAGCAGCAGCACGCTGTCATCAACGGCGGTGATTTCGCCTTCAAAGACGGGCTCGGGGGCGGCGGGCTGAAGAAAGCGATCGCCAATCGGAAACTCCACCTCATTACCCACCGAGGGCAGGTGCAGTTGGTACCGGGTTTGCAGCTCTTCTAGCCCGGCCAGATCGGCCAGGTCGGCGGGTTTACCATGCACAAAGGCGACGTGCTGAGGCCTGAGATTGTGAATCAGCTGGGTGGTGCCGACGCGATCGCTGTGGGTGGTGAGCTGGTAAGTGTCGATCTGCACCTGACCCGACTCTAGCTCTGCCCCCAGGCTTTGCAGCCAGCATAGGGTGGGGCTGGCCTCGGCCTCGGGGCGATCGAGCACCGCGTCGGCCAGGTGACCGGCAAAGGCATCGGGCAGCAGCACCGTCCAGGGCAGAGGCGAGCGCCGACAGTAATCGCTCAGGTCAGCCTCCCGGTGGGCGATCAAAATGCAGGGTCGTTCGCCTAGGGTGCCCTGGGGGGCATTGCCCTCGGGCAGATGATCAACCCCTAACCGCCGCACCCTGGGCAAGATGCGATCGTCCCAAAACAGCGGCTGGTGGCGGGCAAAGTTGCGCACACTGCTGGGAAACTCAGCGATTAGCTCCAGGTACAGGTCGCAGCCCGCCGCCACGGTTTCATCGACCCAGATAGTCACATCCTGACCGGTGAACTGGTGGTGGCTGCGCAACAACATCACCAGCTCTTGGCCCAGCCCCAGGGTGGGCACCGGCAGCAGCACCGATCGCCCCTGCTGCCCCAGACGGTGGAGGGCGCTGGCCAGCAAATTTTCCTGCTGGCGGCGGTGGGGGTGGCGGGCAGTACCGGCACTGCCTTCGACAATCAGCACGTCGGGCTTAAGGCCGCGCAGCGCCTCTAGGGGCAGCCCATCCACCAGGCGCGAGTTCGACATAAAAAAATCGCCCGTGTAGAACACGGTATAGGCGCGCTGCGGGCCATGGTAAGTAAACAGGGCGCAGGCCGCCCCCGGCAGATGTCCGGCGGGCCAGATCTGCACCGTCAGGTCATCGGCCAGGCGGATGGGGGTCTGCCAAGGCAGAGCTTGGCACAGGTGCGGGGGCACCTCTTCCCCCAGCCAGTTGAGCGGCAGCAGTTGAGCGGTGACCTCGCTACCGTAAATCGGCACCTGGGGAAAGGCTTGGCTAAAGGCCCATATACTCCGGGCATGGTCGCTGTGGGCGTGGCTGCAAAACAACAGATCGGCGGTGGCAATACTGTCTCGGGCCACCTCTAAAGCGGCCAAATTGCGTAGGCCGCAGTCGAGCAAAATCCGCCGGGGGCCCATGCGCAGCTCCAGGCACAGCCCCTCTTGGCCGTGACCCGCACCAAACGGAAAGCAGACCAGATTACTCACAGCAGGCTGAACTAACGGCAGCGACTAGGGGCAACCAACCGGGGCCACCGCAGCCGATGAACAAAACCAAGCAGGGGAGCCAGGTTGATCGACCTAGGGGGCAACCCAGTCGATAGACTAGTGGGCTGACCCATTGCCGTGGTAATCGTCGGTGTCATAGAAGCCGTTTTTGGTACCAAAAAATAGGGTGGCAACCACAAACAGCCCAGTCAGCACGGCCAGTACGAGTTTGATATCCATAGGGACACAGGGAATGATAAAAGGAACAGTGTTATCAGCTTTCGCGATTTTTTAGCCTTAATTGTGAGTCATCTTAGCAAGCCTGCTCCGGAGGACACTATAAAGCTTTGTGATCAGCCCTCAGATCAGCCTCATGATTGCCCTGGTCAGACCCAGGCGATCGCCCCCGATTGGCTGGGGCGATCGGCGCTGGAGGTGGCCCCCGATCTGCTGGGCTGCGGCCTGGTGCGACGCTGGCCCGACGGTCGCCAGTTGAGCGTCACCATTGTTGAGACCGAGGCCTACACCGAGGGTGACCCCGCCTGTCACGCCTACCGCCGCGAGACACCCCGCAATCGGGTGATGTTTGGCCCCCCTGGTTACAGCTACGTGTACCTGATCTACGGCATGTACCACTGCTTTAACGTGGTCACCGATCGCGATCGCACCCCCAGCGCCGTACTGATCCGGGCCGTAGAGCTAGACCACGTTCCCCCCTGGCTAGAGGGCTATCGGGCCGAAAAGCCTGGGCGCTGGGGAGCCGGCCCTGGCAAACTCTGCCGCCTGCTCGATATCGATCGCACCCTCACCGACCAACCCCTCACCCCCACCACCGGCCTCTGGCTCGCCCCTAAGGCCTCTCAGGTGCTGCCCGCTGCCATCACCCAAACCACCCGCATCGGCCTCACCCAGGGGGCTGACCTACCCTGGCGCTGGTACGTTACCCACTCCAAAGCCGTCTCTAAGCTTTAGGGCTCGTCATCAATTGCAACCAAAACCCTTGGCGAACAAGCCCTGCCACGCCCGTCCCAAACCACAAGCTAGGGGCGATAACTTGGCTTTGATCCTTGGGTCATAGGCGACTCATTGATGACCGCCCCTAGGGCTGAGACAAAACGTAGTGTTTTGCTCAAGCAGATGGCCCGTTCCCTGGGTACTCTCAAGCATATATAGCCTTGGGGAAGGAGGCTCTTGCCACCGATCTGCGAGCCCCCAGGGAGGATGGCCCGTTATGATACCTGCGCCTCTACCCATCGATGAAGCCTGCCGCCTAAAAGCTCTCCATCGGTATCACATTCTCGACACACCGGCTGACCCGCGCTTTGACAACCTCACTCGGCTAGCGGCGATGGTGTGTGACGTGCCCATGGCCATGATCAGTCTGGTCGATCGCGATCGCCAGTGGTTTAAGGCTCGGGTTGGCCTAGAAGCCGACGAAACTCACCGAGATCTGGCCTTTTGCGCCCACGCCATTCTTCAGCCCCAGCTGTTGGAGGTGCCCGACACTCTGGTTGACCTGCGCTTTGCCGACAGCCCCCTGGTTACCGACATACCCCACATTCGTTTCTATGCCGGTATGCCCCTGATCAATGGTGAGGGGCAGGCCCTGGGCACCCTCTGCGTGATTGACCGCAAACCTCGCACCCTCACCCTGATTCAGCGGCAGAGTCTAGAGATTTTAGCCGCCCAGGTGGTCGACCAGCTCGAACTGCACCATCAGATCGACCAGATTCGCGAGGCCGCAGTCGAGCGCCAGCAGCTAGAGGAGACCTTGCGCCTGCGGGAACGGGCGATCGCCGCTAGCAGCAACGGCATTGTCATCACCGACGCCCGGCTATCCAACAATTCAATCATCTACGTCAACCCGGCCTTTGAGAGTATTACTGGCTATACAGTCGCCGAAGTTTTGGGGCGTAACTGCCGCTTTTTGCAGGGGCCGCAGTCGGATCCATCAGCCCTGGCTCACCTGCGTCAGGCCATTGCCGCAGGCACAAACTGCACCGTAGAGGTGATCAACTATCGCAAGAATGGCGAACCGTTTTGGAACCACCTGAGTATTTCACCGATCTACGACAGTGAGGGTCAGCTCACCCACTTTGTCGGTATTCAGACCGACATCAGCGATCGCAAACAGGCAGAGAGCCAGCTACACCAGCACCTGCACGATCTGGAGCAGGCCCGCCGCGCCGCCGAGGCCGCCAACCAGGCCAAGAGCGAGTTTTTGGCGATGATGAGTCACGAAATTCGCACCCCGATGAATGCAGTCATCGGCATGACTGGGCTGCTGCTCGACACCGACCTCAGCCCCCAGCAGCGCAACTTTGTCGAAACCACCCGCAACGCTGGCGATACGCTGTTGACCATCATCAACGACATTCTCGACTTTTCAAAAATTGAGTCGGGCAAGCTGGAGCTAGAGACCCAGCCCTTCAACCTGCGCACCTGCCTAGAAGAAGCCCTCGATCTGCTGGCTGCTAAGGCCGCCGAAAAGGGGCTAGAGCTGGCCTACCTGCTGCCCACCGAAGTGCCTCTGCACCTGCTGGGGGATGTCAGCCGCCTGCGCCAGGTGGTGGTCAACCTGGTGAACAACGCCATCAAGTTCACCGCCCAGGGGGAGGTGATTATTACCGTGACGGCCCAGCCGCCCAACGCCGAGGCCGAGGTCGAGATTCAGGTAGCGGTGAAAGATACCGGCATTGGCATTCCGGCCGATCGCCTGCACCGGCTGTTTCAGCCCTTCACTCAGGTGGATGCCTCCACCACCCGACAGTTTGGCGGCACCGGTTTAGGTTTAGCCATTAGCAAGCGCCTGTGCGAGCTCATGGGCGGTAGCCTCTGGGTTGAGAGTACCGAGGGCCAGGGATCGACCTTTTACTTTACCCTGCGGGCCCAGATTGACCCCCAGCCCCCCCAGCCCACCACTACGACGCCAATATCCGTACTCCAGGGCTGCCATCTGCTGGTGGTTGACGACAACGCCACCAATCGGCAAATTTTAGAGCTACAGCTTAAGTCTTGGGGCATGACCACCGTGGCGGTAGACTCTGGGGCCGTCGCCCTCGACACCCTGGCTGGGCAGCGCTTTGACCTGGCCATTCTCGATATGCAAATGCCCGAGATGGATGGGTTCACCCTGGCCCAAGCCATTCGGCAGCAGTTTCCCCAGCGGCCACTGCCCCTGGTGATGCTCACCTCCCTGGGCTGGCCCCAGGGCACCACTGACTCCCAACTCTTTGCGGCCTACCTCACCAAGCCGGTCAAACAGGCCCAGCTGATGGCGGCCTTGGCCACGGCCCTGGTGGGTCGATCGCAGCCAGTGCGGGTGATTCCAAGGCCGGTGCCCGGTGGCTACGACGCCACCCTGGGCCAGCGCTACCCCCTACGGATTTTGCTGGCCGAAGACAATATTGTGAACCAGAAGGTGGCGCTGCAAATTTTGCATCGCCTGGGCTACCGGGCCGACGTGGCGGCCAACGGGCTGGAGGTGCTGACAATGCTCAATCAGCAGCCCTACGACCTGGTGCTAATGGATGTGCAAATGCCAGAGATGGACGGGCTGGAGGCAGCCCGGGCGATCGCCCAGCGCTGGCCCAGCCACCGCCCCCGCATTGTGGCGATGACCGCCAATGCCATGCAGGGCGATCGCGACCTGTGCCTGCAAGCGAGCATGGATGACTACATCAGCAAGCCCATTCGCCTAGAAGAGCTGACCCGGGTATTGCAGTATCGCCCGACAGAGACCGTCCCCGCCGTCGATCTGTCGGCCCTAGAAACCTTGGCCACTACTCTGGGGGGCGACGACCCCACCTTTCTCGCCGACTTGGTGGACAGCTACCTGGAGAGTACCGACCAGATTTTGGCCAATATGGTCATTGCCCACCGCCAGGGCGACTGGCCTACCCTACTGCGTGCGGCCCACACCCTCAAGTCGAGCAGTGCCGCCGTCAGCGCTATGGCCTTAGCCACCCTCTGTCAGCAGCTCGAAGCTACTCTGGGTCAAAATCCTACCCCTAGGTCAGTGGCCGCCCAGGCCATTGCCGATCAAGTCGAAGCCATTCAGCAGGCAGCCTTGCAGGTCAAAACGGTCCTCCAGTCTGCGCCCAGTCACCGAGAAGGAGACTCGCCATGCTAACCCATCCTGAGTCAGCGCTTATTTTGGTGGCCGATGACGATGCCTTCATTCGCCACATGCTGACCCGCTATCTGGAGCGCGAGGGCTATCAGGTGATGGAGTCGGCCAACGGCGAAGAGGCTCTAGAGCTATACTTCGCTCACCAGCCCGACCTGGTGCTGCTCGATGCTTTGATGCCCACCATGGACGGGTTTGAGGTGTGCCGACGGCTCCAGGTCATGACCGAGGGCCAGCTAGCACCAGTGCTGATGATCACCGGGCTAGAGGATGAAAAATCGGTCGATCAGGCCTTTGACATAGGTGTCGTTGACTACGTCACCAAACCCATTCACTGGGCGGTGCTACGCCAGCGAGTGCGGCGGCTGATTCAGCAACACCGGCTAGAGATACAACTGCGAGACGCCAATCTGCAACTCCAGCAGCTAACCATGCTCGACAGCCTCACTCAGGTGGCCAACCGCCGCCGCTTTGACGAATATCTTTTGCAGGAGTGGGGACGGGCCGTGCGCGAGCACCTGCCTCTGTCACTGATCATCTGCGATATCGACTACTTCAAACCTTACAACGACTACTATGGCCACCAGGCGGGCGATCGCTGCCTACAGCAGGTGGCCCAGATTCTCAGCCAGTGCATCAACCGCCCCGCTGACCTGGTCACTCGCTACGGCGGCGAGGAGTTTACCATCATTTTGCCGAACACCGCCATGGCTGGAGCTACGGAGGTGTGCGATCGCCTGCTGCGGGCCATGAATCGTCGGGCGCTACCCCACGCCGCCTCTAAAATCGGCAGTACCGTCACCATTAGCTGCGGCGTGGCCTGTGTCATGCCCCAGATTGACTACCTGCCCTCTGATCTGGTGTTTACCGCCGACCAGGCGCTCTACCAGGCCAAAACCCAGGGGCGCAACCAGTTTCGGGCGATCTACGTGCTGCCGCCCTCGGCACAGTCGTCGGTGGGGGCAATGGTTTAGCTCTGGCTTAGCTCTAGCCTTCGAGGCTTTGGGCTTTGGTTTTGACGGCCTGGTTAACAAAGAAATTGTTTAGCGTCGTCGATGCGATCGACAGCACAATGGGGGCGACGATAAAAGCCCAAAAGCCGTGCACCTGAAAGCCTGGCGTCACCAGCGAGGCCAGCCAGAAACACATGCCGTTAACCACCAGCGAAAACAGCCCCAGGGTCAAAATAGTGATCGGCAATGACAAAATAAACAGCACCGGTTTGATGATGCCGTTGACCACACCGATCGCCACCGCTGCGACCATGGCCGCCGGAAAGTTGGCCAGCACTACCCCCGCAAAGATGGCGTCTACCAGCATTAACGACAGGGCAGTAGCCAAAATACTCAACAGATAAAGCAGCATAGTCAAGTCTCCTCAGGGTGGGCCATAGGCATTTTGCCACGGCCCCCAGGTTGCAATATCTAGCCAAGGGCTATGGCGGGGTAAACTGAGGTATTTCTTAACAG
The DNA here is from genome assembly GCF_055795045.1 of Pseudanabaena sp. PCC 9330. Taxonomy (NCBI): domain Bacteria; kingdom Bacillati; phylum Cyanobacteriota; class Cyanophyceae; order Pseudanabaenales; family Pseudanabaenaceae; genus Pseudanabaena; species Pseudanabaena sp. PCC 9330. The sequence goes on from NZ_JAYFES010000074.1 coordinate 28,394, forward strand.
ATCCAAACAGATCTACAGAACAGCGATCGCTGGGCCAGAGACCATTTCGTCGCTAATGGCCAAAATACAGATCATCTCCGGCTCAGGGGCACCCGGCAGCGATCCGCGTTGCCAATAATTTATTTAGACGCCCGCCCCTAAACCCCCAGCCGCGCCGCGATAGTGGCCAACACAGACTGGCTGAGGGATTCGTAATCGTAGCCGCCCTCGAGGCCAAAGAGAATTTTGTCGGTGACAGGTAGGCACTGGCGGGTAAAACTGCCGTAGTCCTGGGGGTGTAGGTTGATGTTGGCCAAGGGATCGGCGGCGTTGGCGTCGTACCCAGCACTGACAATGAGTAGATCGGGGGCAAAAGCTTTGAGAAAAGGGATCACCTTTTGCTCAAATGCCTCGGTGTAATTGGCGCGGTTGCTGCCGGGGGCCATGGGTAGGTTGAGCACATTGTGGTGCAGGCCGGTTTCGCTAGCCTGGCCGGTGCCGGGGTAAGCAGGCATCTGGTGGAGCGAACAATAGGCGATCGCCGCGTTCCCCTCCACCAGCGACTGGGTGCCGTTGCCGTGGTGTACATCCCAGTCGAGAATGGCGACGCGGTTAATATTGGATTTTTCTAGGGCGTAGTGGGCAGCGATCGCCGCATTGGAGAATAGGCAGAAACCCATGCCGCGATCGCGCACCGCATGGTGCCCCGGTGGCCGCGCCAGCACAAACGCCGAATGCCCGGTTTCAAGCACATAATCTACCCCATCCAGCCAGGCACTCACCGCCAGTCGTGCCACCGCGTAGCTAGCCTCAGACACCACCGTATCGCCATCAATGTGCCCCCCGCCCGTGTGGGCGATCTCCCGCAGGGCCATGACATAGCGAGGGTTGTGGATCTGGGCAATCAGGGTATCCACATCCTCCCGCTGAGCCACTGGCGTCGGTTCGCGCCAGTCGAGATGATCAGCCCAGGGAGCTTGCTTTAATGCCGCCACAATCGCGGTCAATCTCCCCGCATTTTCGGGATGAAAACTACCCGTGTCATGGGTCAAAAAATCTGGCGAATAGATGACGGCAAAATCGGCCATGGAGAAGGCGTGGTGCACAGCAAACTCAGAGGTGGTGAACTATTCCGAATTGGGGACTGTCCCAGGGCAATGGAACAACGCTACATCAAGGATTTCGCGCCCCTGGTTACACCATAGCGCCTCATGATTTGAAGCGGGGAATTCGTGCTAAAATGTAGCCTACATGAGTCCGCAAAAAACATACTGATCAAGCGCTATTCAGCACCGCTCGGTGCGAGGGTCTGACTAGCGCTTTGTTGTTCGCAAATTCGGAGTTTTCGAGCCTATGGCGACCCCAGAAGAGCGCATCGTCCCTACCGATCTGCGCGTTGAAATGCAAAGCTCTTACCTGGAATACGCCATGAGCGTGATCGTGGGTCGAGCGCTGCCAGACGCCAGGGACGGGCTCAAGCCGGTGCATCGCCGCATTCTCTACGCCATGCACGAGCTGGGTTTAGCCGCCGATCGCCCCTTTCGCAAGTGCGCCCGTGTGGTCGGTGAAGTGCTGGGTAAGTACCACCCCCACGGCGACACAGCGGTGTACGACGCCCTGGTGCGCATGGCCCAAGACTTCTCCATGCGGGTGCCGCTGATCAACGGCCACGGCAACTTTGGCTCTATCGACAACGACCCCCCGGCGGCCATGCGATACACCGAGTGTCGCCTGCAATCGCTGACCAGCGACTCGCTGCTGCAAGACATCGAGTCTGACACGGTCGATTTTGCCGACAACTTCGATGGCTCCCAGCAAGAGCCGGTGGTGATGCCCTCGCGGCTGCCCCAGCTACTCCTCAATGGCTCCTCGGGCATCGCCGTGGGCATGGCCACCAACATTCCCCCCCACAACCCTGGTGAGCTGATCGACGGCGTGATCGCCCTGATCAACAATCCCGAGATCTCCACCGCCGAATTGATGGAGATCATCCCCGGCCCCGATTTCCCCACAGGCGGGCAGATCCTGGGTCGCAGCGGTATTCGCGACGCCTATATGACCGGGCGTGGCTCGGTGACCATGCGCGGCGTGGCCAGCATGGAGACCATCGAGCATCGGGGCCGCCCCGATCGCGAAGCCATCATCATTACCGAGCTGCCCTACCAGACCAACAAGGCCGGCATGATCGAGCGCATCGCCGAAATGGTGAACGAGCGCCGTCTGGAGGGCATTTCGGATATTCGCGATGAGAGCGATCGCGACGGTATGCGCATCGTGATTGAGCTGAAGCGCGACGCCTACCCCCGCGTGGTGCTCAACAACCTCTACAAGCAGACGCCCCTGCAAAACAACTTCGGCGTCAACATGCTGGCCCTGGTCAACGGCGAACCCCAGCTGCTCGGCCTCAAGCGCATGCTGGAAGTGTTCCTGGAGTTTCGCGAAGAAACCATCATTCGCCGCACTCGCTACGAGCTGCGCAAAGCCGAGGAGCGCGACCACCTGCTCCAGGGCTACCTGATCGCCCTAGACAATTTGGATGCCATTATTGCCCTCATTCGCGGCGCGGCAGACACCCCGACCGCCAAGCAAGAGCTGATGGATACCTACAGCCTCTCGGAGCTACAGGCCGACGCCATTCTGCAAATGCAGCTGCGCCGCCTCACCGCCCTAGAGGCCGACAAAATTCAGCAGGAGCACGAAGAGCTGGTCGCTAAGATCACCGACCTGCAAGACATTCTGGCCCGCCGCGAGCGCATTCTCGAGATCATCACCACGGAGCTGGGTGAGCTCAAGGCCAAGCACGACAGCCCTCGCCGCACCGTGATCGAGATGGATGATGGGGAACTCACCGACATCTCCCTGATTGCCAACGAGCAGGTGGTGATTTTGGTCACCGACCAGGGCTATATCAAGCGCATGCCGGTAGCCACCTTTGAGGCCCAGAGCCGCGCCACCCGGGGCAAAGCCGGGGCCAAAATGAAGGAAGACGACGGCGTGCAGCACTTCATCACCTGCTACACCCACGACTACCTGCTGTTCTTTAGCGATCGCGGCGTCACCTATGCCCTGCGCGCCTACCAAATCGCCGAGGGCTCCCGCGCGGCGCGGGGCATGCCCATCGTGCAAATGCTGCCCATCCCTAAAGAAGAGGCGATCACCTCGGTGCTGGCGGTGCGTGAGTTCACCGACGAAGACTACCTGGTGATGCTCACCCAGGGCGGCTTTGTGAAGAAAACCGCCCTGTCGGCCTTCAGCAACATTCGCACCAACGGCCTGATCGCCATTTCCCTCGAAGAGGGCGATCACCTGCGCTGGGTGCGCCTGGCCCGCAACACCGACAGCATTCTGATCGGCTCACGCCGGGGCATGACTATTCACTTTAAGGCCGACGACGACCAGCTGCGGCCCCTGGGGCGACCCACTCGCGGCGTGCGGGCCATGTCTCTCCGCGACGGCGACGAGCTGATCAGCATGGATATTTTGCCCAGCCAGGTGGTGGAAGCGGTTTTGCAGGCCAATGCCAGCGACAGCGATGATGATGACGAAACCACTGGCAACGAGGGCGGCCCCTGGGTGCTGGTGATCACGGCATCAGGTCTGGGCAAACGGGTGCCGGTGGCCAAATTCCGCCTGCAAAACCGGGCCGGTATGGGCCTGATGGCGATCAAGTTCCGCAAGCGCGACGATACTCTGGCCTCGCTGCTAGTGGTAGGTGAAGGCGACGAGCTGATGCTGGTCACCAACCGGGGCATCATCATTCGTCAGCGGGTGAACGATATCTCGATTCAGTCGCGACCGGCGACCGGGGTGCGCTTACAGCGAATTGATGCGGAAGATGCGATCGCCGCAGTGGCCGTCGTGCCCCCTGCCCTGCAAGTCGAAGGTCTCGACGATGGCGAGGAGGCTGGGGAAGAAGGTGCGATCGAGGCCGTCGCTGAAGCCGCTGAGGCAGCCTCGCCTGAGGAAGAATAATCTCACCTATCTACCTCGGTTTGAGTTGAGTGCTAGGGGCGCTACTCCGCATTTGGCTGGATTTGTTCTCAGCCTCACCTGCAGGTGAGGCTGGTTGCAGCGTCGCACAATTGGAGCATGAATCAAGCAGCAGTAGTGATGCCTGGTTCTGAATGCGGTGGCACCTATGGGCATCATCATCGCTGAGATAGCGGCGCACACTTTCTCAGCGATCGTCACTCACGGCCAGGGTGCGAACCAGTGGCTGCTTAATCAGTTTTAGGGTTTCCTCATGCCGATCCAACCAGACCTATGCCAGGTTTAACCGATGGTCTAGTTGGCATAAAATGTCGCTCAGCCAGCACAACTACCTGGCCTCAACTCAACCTTAGCCAGTTTCTATGGGTCGGCCAGTAGTTATCGAGCAGGGGTGACATGTCCATCGGCTGCGGTTGGGCTAGAGGCAGAAGCATATCGCCAACCCTTCTGTGATTGCGGTTAGAGGAGTATCTATAGCTCAAATCTCATAGCCAATCCGAGTCACATAACCCCGATTCCCAAAAGGCCGAACCGTAGGGGCAAACGGTTGTTTACCCTGCTGAATCAGGGGTAGCCAAGAAGGATTTAGTATCCCCAATTGGCTGGCCTCACTCAAGCATGGGCGCACCGTGAGCTTACGGGGCATAGTTACAACCTCCTTAGGGGTGAGACAGGGAGGCCAGGTCTCATAAGCGCCGCTGCTCACAGCCTGTAGCCCCAGGGCAGCAAAGATTTGCGAGGGGTGTTGGCCAGGTTGGCGCGTTGTCATCTGTCAGCAGGTGCAGCCAAGGTCAGGGAGCCACGTGTCATTGTGATGTGAGTTTTATGGGAAAAGGTGGCAGCGCGATGCAACAACATCTCAAACAACTGGCCAGAGCGTGGATGCAGTCCATTCATCCACGCCTGATGTCCTTTGTGGCGGCCTTGGGTCTATTTTGGCTGGGGGCTTGCCTATTTGTGTTAGTGGGCCTCGCCCACCTGGCCGATGAGGTGTTGGAGCAAGAGGCCTTTTTCTTTGACGAGGCGATTTTGCTCTGGATACACCAATTTGCTAGCCCTACCTTAGACCGGGTGATGGTGATGGTCACGAGCCTAGGCAACCCCGGTGTGGTCACCCCCTTGGCCTGCATGGGATTTATCTGGTTGTGTTGCCGACGACAGTGGTCGATTGCCGCGGTCTTTGCCATCAACTGTGTAGGTGGCGCGGTCTTAAGTACTGGACTAAAGTTGTTTTTTGGCAAGCCTCGGCCAGCCCTATGGCCCCAGACCATTACCGAGACCACCTACAGCTTTCCTAGCGGCCACGCCCTGGGGGCGATGGTGCTCTACGGCTTTGCCGCTTATCTGCTGGTGCAGCAATTTCCCCAGCGCAACATGTTGATTTATGGCCTAGCGGTCTTGCTGATCGGTGGCATTGGCTTGAGCCGTCTCTACCTGGGGGTACACTGGCCGACAGATGTGCTGGCAGGCTATGGCATTGGTTTTTTGTGGCTTAGTGGGTGCATTGCTCTTTTGCGGTTAAAACTCTCCCGCGTATCCCGGTGACCCTGAGACCGACCGAGGGGGCTCAGGGGCGATCGCGACCCATCTTTTCGACACACTTACTTGGGCGATCTATGGCAGGGCAGTCGCCGTGGAGAATCCTATCCTAAATTCATGCTGAAGCATCACAGGGCAGTGCGGTTGCAGATCGCCGCCTAGAAAAAGGGGGACGGCACTTTATGACTCGACGAGCCCAGCGCAAACAACCATCTCATCTGTCCTATCCTACAAGAGGCCCCAGAGATTTGGACATTTCACTATGCTGACACCAGTTTTTCGCCTCATAGTTGGGGTTGCTCTCGTTATGCTGACTCTGCTGGGTTCTGCTGAGCCCAGTGCTGCCGTTTCATTAGAGGCTAGTTCAATGGGAATTTTTAATTTTGCGGGCGATCGCCCCACCAATCTAGGCGTTAAAGAGGGCAAGCTGGCCCCCTGCCCCAACTCCCCCAACTGCGTGGTCAGCCAGGGCGAGGGCGATGCCGAGCACAGCATTGCTCCCCTGGCCTACAGCGGCGACCCGACCCAGGCCATGGCCCAGCTGGTATCAGTGGTCAAAGCCATGCCCCGCACGACCATTGTCGAGTCTACAGACACCTACCTCTACGCCGAGTTCGCCAGCAAGCTGATGGGCTTTGTGGACGATGTAGAGTTTTATCTCGACCCGGCGGAGTCGGTCATTCAGGTGCGATCGGCCTCGCGGCTAGGAGAGTCTGACCTAGGAGTAAACCGCAAGCGAGTAGAAGAGATTCGCGCGGCCCTGGGCTAGCCTCACGGGCGGGAAGGGCCAACCCGGCAAGAAAATCTCACCAGGTGGGTATATTGAGCCTATCAAGCGGCCACCGGCCTAAACTCTAAAGAGGTGACAACCATGCGCGGACTGGCTTTAGTTGGGTTGCTGGCGGGGCTGGGCATTGTCGGCGTGCTGATGGTTAACCAGCTCCAACCCTCACCCCAAAGCGGGAACTCTCTACCCACCGAGGCCATTGACAAGGCCAACGAAGCCTCTGAAACCATGCGCCAAGAGACCGAGAAACTCCAGCAAGATCTGCAAAAGCTTCCCTAGCTTGAGTTTGAGTAAGACAAGTTCTCTACAAAGCAGCTCCACTGTCTCCTCCTTGGAGTGATCGGGGTAGGTCAGTCTAGCGCGTGGCTAGGCCAGCGATCTGCGCCCTAGCCCTCGATGCTGACAATGCCAGACCACTGCACCTGCTTTTCCCCCGTGCGGCGATAGGAGAAAAATCGCTCCGGCTCTTGGCAGGTGCAGTGGGGAGCGATCGCCACCCGATCTGGATCTACCCCGATCTGCTCTAGCTGCCAAGCGTTGGCTCGTCGCACATCGAGGCGTACCTTGCCAGGCATGCCGTCGCGCAGCACCGGAGAGTTGGGCTGGCCCAGCAGAATATTCACCACGGCCTCATCGTCATCGGGAGGTGCCTTTAGCAGCGTGCGCCCCACCGCCGCCGCCACATCGATTGACACCTGGTAGACCGTACCTGCGATCGCAGGCCCAATGGCCACGGCCAGATCTTCTAGACGGCTGCCCTGGGCGAGCAGCTTGCTCACCGCCACCGGCACGATCGACTGGGCCGTACCTCGCCAGCCCGCATGCACAGCGGCGACCTGCCCCGTAGCGCGATCGCCTATCAGTACTGGGTTACAGTCTGCCGAGCAGACCCAGAGAGCCTGGTGGGGGCGATCGCTAATCAGACCATCGGCCTCTGCCTTGGCCTCTGGCGTCACCGGTTCGGGCAGCTCTGCAGGTCGCAGCACACGGTTGCCATGCACCTGACGAATGCGATGCACCGCCGCCGTCGGGGCAAGGGCTGCGGTCAAATACGCTGGGGTCTCTGGCCAGGCCAGGCGAGTAAAGAAGCCGTGGGGCCAGGGGGCTAGCAGGCTACAAGTAAGAATGTCTTGCCCCTGCCAGGGGTGCCAGTGCCAGTCTGTCATTGCTATATCGATGGCGTGGTTTTCTCGGTACGATGCTACCCCCTTTTCGGCCTATTCCGACGGTTTACAGCGGTTCTCAGCAGTTACGGCGGCCTATGTAGAGAAGCGATTAAGAGAAGTCGCAGTTTTATCAAGTTCTGTTTTGGGTCTAGGCTTGGGCTCTGGCTGAGCCAGACAAGGTGATAGCGTGGAACCCGTATCTAACTTTATATGCTGACTTCCTATAAATATCCCCAGGATTGATAACGGGTGAATTTAGACCAGCTGCGGCAATTTGTCCTTCTATCCCCCCAGCAGTTGGGGATAATGTCCAACTACAGGGCATTGCGCCCTCGATTTTACCTTCATGGGGTCGACCAGATCGACTCTACCAATCGCGCTGTCGCCGAGATGATGGCCGCTGGGGCTCCAGCGGGCACGGTTTTGGTAGCCGATACCCAGCGATCGGGGCGGGGGCAGTGGGGGCGGCAGTGGCAGTCGCCCCTCGGCGGGCTGTACCTGTCCCTAGGGCTCAAGCCTGATCTCGCGGCCCGCCGCAGCCCTTACCTCACCCTGGCCAGCGCCTGGGGAGTCGCTACCAGCCTGGCCAATCTGGGTCTGCCCGTGCAGGTCAAGTGGCCCAACGATCTGGTGGCTGGGGGCAAAAAGCTGGGTGGCGTACTGGCCGAGACCCGCATCGTGGGCGAGCAGGTGCAGGATGTAGTGATTGGCCTGGGGCTCAATGGGGTTAACCCCGTGCCCTCAACCGGGACCTCCATTCGGCAGCTAATTCAGCCGGAAAGTCCCCCTGGCCTGCTGAATACCTTGGAGGGACTGGCCGCGATCGCCCTCTACGGCCTCATGCAGGGCTATCTCCACTGGCAAAACCTGGGAGATGAGGCCTTTCTTGAGGTCTACCAGGCCCGCATGGCCAATCTAGGTCAAGCGGTGGCCATTGACGGCCAAATCGCAAAAGTCATTGGGGTAGCTCCGTCGGGCAACCTGCGGGTACAGCTCAAGCAGATGTATATGACTACACCAGCGGTCAAGACGCTGGAGATAGAACCCGGTAAAGTAACTTTGGGCTACAATGCGTAGCGACAGAATTATGGTGAAAAAAGGTAATTTAGGGTCGAGGCAAGGGGTTAAGCAGTCTAGGATTTTTGCTTCAGCAGCCTGGCTTCAGGTGCTGACGCTGGTCGGTGGCTTAGGGGTTTCCCCTAGCAGTCGAGCAGTTGCTGAAACTTCTATGGCAACCGACCCGTCTAGAGCTGAGTCAGCGGTTAAAACGACAGCTGACTATTTGGCTCCAGGGGGTGACAGCACCCATCGCTCCAGCTCCCCAACGACCCTTAACCTGCCTTTATCGCCCGTGGCTCGGCCTGAGTTTACCCCTCGGTCTCCGGCCACGTCGGTTGTCGTGACATCTCCCCCTCCAGCGAGCTCGCCGATGTTTTCCCCGGTTCCACCACCGCCCCCAGCGGCCCTTACCATCACTCTTCCGGCCCAGACAGCTGCCCCGACGATGGCTGAGAGCTTGCTTCAACCGTCGGTTGCCTCTAGTGCCTCGGCCGAAGCCGAGACCTCTGCCCCGGCAGTAGTACCCGAAGAAGAGGCATTGCCCACCCCTAGGGTAGTTGTCCCTGATGCAGTTGCTGCCGATGAGTCGGTGCCCGCAGGCTACAACAGCGTCTTTATCGACCCCACTGACTACAATCTGGGTGCCACCCAGGCACCCGTCACCCAGCCCGGCGGCACCCCCAACGTGGTGTTTGCCGATCGCTCTACTGGCTGCCAGCTTTCTGTGTCTGCCGGTCAGAGTAGCCCCGACAGCACCTGCGCCCAAGACTCGACTACCGCTCAGAACAGTACCTCTGGCAGTAGCGAGATTCAAATTGGCCCCATTGCTGTGAGCGCCAACGGAGTGCGCCTAGGCAGCACTACAATTGTGAGCCGCGAGGCTCTCAACGAGAAGCTCCGCCCCCTCAATGTGCTGCGTCGTGGCAACGAGGAGTATGTCTTTCCGCTGTCAATTCCAACGTCGATTTCGTCGCTGTTTGGCTGGCGTATGCACCCGATTCAGCAGAGCTGGCGGTTTCACTCGGGTACTGACCTGGCGGCACCTATGGGCACTCCAGTACTGGCCACCCAAGCGGGCCGAGTCTCAGTGTCTGACTTTCTAGGCGGCTACGGTTTGACAGTGATTTTGCGCCACAACGATGGCCAGCTCGAGTCTCGCTACGCTCACCTGTCTCAGCTAGCGGTGCAAGCTGGAGAATGGGTGGAGCAGGGCGAGGTGATTGGTCTGGTCGGCAGCACCGGCAACTCCACTGGCCCCCACCTGCACTTTGAGCTGCGACAGCTCACGGGCGAAGGCTGGGTGGCCGTCGACCCCATTGAAGTGTTGGAGTATGGCATCGCCAACCTGCTAGAGCTGATCGACAACCCTCTGCTGGCCCTGGGGCGCGATGCCGCCGCTGAAACCTCCGACGAATGGCCCAGTGACCTGCCCTTCCGCCCGGCTCAACCCAATGCCAGCTAGGGCGACAGTCGCTGGGCTGCTGATCTCTTTTTTACTAAAAATCTTCCAGCCTCTTAGGCCGGTTCTGGCAACCAAAATACCGAGGTTTCTTTCTGAGGGTGCAGGCTCTGAGCCTCTATATGGGGGTATCTTCTTTTTCAAGAATCTCCTTAGGTGTCAAACTATGGCGTGGCGGAGTTAGTAGCTGTGCCCTACGTTTTTACCCACCAGGTGCGGTTTCATGAAACTGACGGCGCTGGGGTTGTTTACTTTGCCAATGAGCTGACGCTCTGCCACACGGCCTACGAAGATTCCTTGGCGGCAGCGGGTGTCGATCTGCGCGCTTTCTTTCGGGCCGATGTCGTGGCTTATCCAATCGTGCATGCCAGCATCGATTATCGTCGGCCCCTGCACTGCGGCGATCGCGCCACCATCCATCTCGTGCCTACCCGCCTAGACGACAGCACCTTTGAGATTCAGTATCGGGTTGTGGTGGCAGAGGCTTTGGCGGCCCAGGCCGTGACCCGCCATGTCTGTATCGCAGCGCTTGACCGTCGCCGCTGCCCGCTGCCTCCAGAGGTGGAGCAATGGATCGATCGCTGGGGCGATGCTGCCATCGAGGTTGTCCAAAATGGAGAGTAGCTGGCAGGAATGGCTATTTGTGCTGGGATATGTAGGCTTTTTGGTGGCGATCGCAGCCCTAGTGCTCACCTCCCGACCCAACCGGTAGGGGCTGGCCTGAGGACAACTCTGACACAGAAATACCCGTGGAATTTTCTTCAGGAACGGGCGATCGCCAGGGCTGGCCTCGTGACCTAGCTCTTACCCAAAAACAGACCGCTCTCTGAGCACACTCCAGCCAGGGGCCGATCCCACGGGTCGCGGGGCAAACTGGGCAAGCGGGCATACTCAAACACGATGCCCACAGTGGGTATGGTCTGCCATTCAGCCTTGCTCAACAGGCGATCGTAGTAGCCGCCGCCGTAACCGAGTCGATAGCCGCGCACGTCACAGGCCACAGCGGGCACCAGCATTAGATCAACCAGCGACAGGTCAATGCGGGGGGCGCGGGCGGGCGGTTCGATGATGTCGTAGGCACCTTTTTGAAGTGGGTAGGGGCTTTGGGATGACCAGTAGTGCCACTGGAGCGTCCGACCCACGCAGCGGGAAAGCCCCCAGTGGGTGTGGTGGGCGGTCAACGGGCTAATGTCGGGCTCTTGGCGAAAGCTGGTGTAGGCCAAGATCACCCGGCAGCGGCGAAAGTAGTCCCAATTGAGCAGGTGGGCGCAGATGCGATCGCTCTTTTGTCGCCACAGCTGGGGGGGAATGCTCTGGCGGGCGCTGAGTAGGCGGCGGCGCAGATCGGATTTGGCCTGGTGGTTGAGGTCTGAGGCAGAGGGTTGAGTCACAAAAAATGCACAGTCTGATGGAAAAGTACCCAGGAACAGCGCTAAGAGCATCCCCACATAAACAACATTCCGGGCAAGAGGGCGAACTCAGGCTCCTGGGTCAGTTGCAATGAGATTTATAGATAGGTATTGAGCTAGAACACTCTGATGCAGGTGCTAGAAATAAATCAGCAGGTTGAGCCCCGGAATGGTGCGCGATAGCGTCCACAGGAGCAGCGCTGTGTAGAGCAGACCCAATCCCCATTGATACCACACAAGGGCCGTAATCAGCCCAGGCACCTGCTCATCCCTTAACCGAATGTCATTAAAGCCAAACTTAAGCCAGTTGTTGAGGCTAAAGTCGAGGTAGTTGAGCCAGTTCCAGCGGCGATCGAGCAGCAGGTAGGTGTAGCGATCGCGAAAGAAGGGAAATTTGGGAATCACCGGTAGCCTAGCAATCAGCAGTCGTAGCTGCCGCAAACTGCCATCTTCGACAAAGTAGCTCTCCTGCATCAGATCGTGATAGCGCCCCTGTTTGACCACCAACCCGATCAACACCGCTGGCACTGGCACCAGCAGCACAAACAAAAACAACCCAGCCAGCAGCGGATAGTCGGCAGATCGCCATAGGCTATTGAGCCCCAGCCCCAGCAGCAGACTGCTGGCCCCCCCTAACCACAGCCCCTCCGCCAGGGGCGGCAGAATCGGTGTGGCTCGGCGGCGGCGGTAGCGATCGATAAACCAAAACATCAGCGCAAACGTGGGAATCGCCACCAACCCCAGGCCAAAGGTGAGACCAAAGCTGGTGCCGTAGCGGCTCAGCACCACCAGCCCCCCCAGCCACAGCCAGCGCAGCCCCAGAGTGAGCCGCTTGGTCACAGAAAAAGCATTGAGGGCAAAGATGCGATCGCGCACCTTTAGATAGGTCGCCAGATCTATCCCTGGCACGCTCAGCACCCCCTCAGTACCAATAAACAACTGCTCCTGGCGCTGCTTCACCACTGCCGCCGCCTGGGCTTCATTAAAGCCTGCCCGCACCAGGGCAGGCACCGAGGCGGTGTTAATGTTAATGCCCAGTAGCCGCTGCTGCCAGACCTTGAGCCGCAGCCGTTCGGCGGTGTAGGCAATGTAGTTGGCATCGCTGATCTGCTCTAGACGACGAAAGTTGCGCTCTAGATTGCGCAGCAGCGTTTCGTTACCCGCCAGCTGGGGCACCGAAAATACCCGGCCAATTTTGCCAGGGGTGCCCAAAATCTGGGTTTGCTCCAGGCTAAACTCCAGGCCCGCTACATTCAGGTAGGCCTGGGGCGGAAACAGGGCATCCCCCAGATCGACCTCGCTGCCCAACACCGCGTTGCGCAGGTTCACCGGTTCACCAAAGCGAGCCTGGCGCAGCACTAAGGGCGCATCAAAGCGGGCCTCGGTGAAAAACAGCGCCTTGGCAAAGTAGCTGCGTACAAAAAAAGCGCTACCCTGCCACACCGTGCGGGCAAAGTCGGCGGTGCCCTGCCACTGCACCCGGCTAAAGTTGAGATCTCCTGCCAGCACCGCCCGACTGAAGTTGGCGTCGGCTTTAAACTCGGCCCCCTGGAAATTGGCCCCGCTGCGAAACTGGCTCTGGTCAAAGCGGGTCGCCTCAAAGAACAGACTATTTTTGGCCTGCACCCCCTGGCGAAAGTCAGCCCCCGAGACATTCACCGCTCGGTTAAACCGCGCCCCACCGACCGATAGCCCCTGTTCAAATATTGCCCCTGAGGTCAGCACCCGGCCCAGAAAAAAGGTATCCCCCCCGAGCACCTGGCCCGTAAACCGAGTCTGTACCGCCACTAGCGGAGCTTTGAAGAGATAGATTTGTTGACTGCCCCCCTGGCCCTGAATCAACAGCGACTGAGAGAGGCGATTGAGCTGAAGCAGGCGCTGGCGATCGCGCCTCAGCTGGGCCTGTGCCCCCTTGCTCAGCAGGAGGGCAAGGTTGTCGCCGTAAAGGGGTTCCCGCTGGCCCAGCCGCTGCAAGTCGAGGTCGCCCTGTACGATGGCATAGCTGATGTCGAGGCTAGGTGCTGTGGCTGGCTTTTGCAGCACATTGCTCAAGAGTCGGTAAAAGCTCTCGGTCAGCGGGCTATCTGGCCGTAGATCAATTGTGTAATTGCGCAGGTCAATGCCTGGCCGCCCCTCCCGCTGTACCGGACTAGCCAATCGCTGCCGCAGCAGATCAACGGTGAGAATGGGGTGAATGTCAGCAGCCAGGGCAGGGGTGGGAGAGGCGATCGCCAAAACCAGAGCTAAAACTAGCCCCAACCAGCAGCGCCAAACAACCAGGCTCAAGTGTCGCCCTAGCTCGGCTCGGCGGCATCCTATCACTGCATCCCGCAGCTGCCGCGTCTCGCCCAGAGCGCCGACAACCCTAGAGGGCCGCCCGCTGGTTGGCATACATTTCTCTGAGCACCAAAGCCGGATCAACCCAGTTGTCTTGATATTTTAGCCCCCAGTGCAGGTGAGGGCCAGTGGTGCGCCCCGTCATGCCGACGCGGCCAATGCGCACCCCAGCAGCGAGTCCCTGCCCAGGCCGCAGCTGAATACCTCCGGTTCGGTCGACCAGAGCCTTATTTTGACCACTGCCCTCCACATGCCCCTGCATATGACAGTAGATATGAGTCCAGTCACCCGATTTAATCGCCACGGAGGTACCGCAAGCGCCGTCATCTTCCACCCAGAGTACTTCTCCAGCCCACCAGTTGCGAATGTAGCTGCCATTGGGAGCAGCCAGATCGAGCCCATAGTGAAAACGCGAGCTACCGCTGTAAGGATCACTGCGGTAGCCAAAGGGAGAGGTGTAGGTTTGAAAGTTTTCGACCGGGAACGAGGCCCGAGTCCACAGAGCGGCGGTGAGCTCTTGAGCGCTCGCCCCCTGTACCCAGTGGGGCAAGGCTACCACCAGGGCCACCGCCATGACCAGCCCTAGACCAACGACAGCCCTGGGGCGAAGCAGTCGACGAAGTTTTAGTTGCCAAGTCATGGGTAAAACTGTGATGTGGAAGACGCTGACATCGCCAATTAGCTTAGCCCAGATCCTAAATCTGGCACGACTTTTTTTGCGGGTCTAGATCGAGGTCTATCTAACCCAAACTCAGCGGTCGCCTTAGTTGCGTGCCAGCCACTTCTGGCCGTTGAGTCGCCGCAGGGTATACAAGACCATCAGATCGAGGGTGATCTTGCGCTCGTCCCCCATAAACTGCTCAATGGTGCTGGGCTGAGATCCTTTATCCGCAAAGTAAAACACTTTGGGGCTGGTGATGCTGTCTTTGGTAAAGGCTATGTTGAACTGGCGATCGCCCCCTTGCCACTGCCCCTTAACCTGCCAGTAGGGCTCCCCATCGCTGATGCCAAATACCCCCAAGGGGCGCTGGTCGAGGCTGAGCTGCATGTCTTCGAGGCCGTTTTTCTTCAGTGCTGTCTCTAGGGCAGGCAAAAAGTGCTGCTGAATAAATTCGGCAAAGGGTTTGTCTTCTACCGCCGGAGGCTTCTCCTTTTTAGGCGGAGCCTTAGGGACGGCGGCCTCTGCACTAGGAGTCGCATTGGGGGCCTTAGAAGCCATGGTGCTGGTATCTACAGAGGTCTCCGAAGCACCTTCTACCGGAGTCGTCTGCTCGTCTGCCGTTTTTTCGTCAGCCATACCCAGAAAAATCTAAACAGCAATAGGGGTACTCGCCCAAATCAGCTGCCCCCCAGGTAACGTTTCCTATCCTAGGCTCTAAGGCCTATAAACACAATGTCTCAATTCGGGATGCCCCATGCCTTACTTAAGGCTGGCGCTGGTTGCCCCATGCGATCGCCCTAAAAGTCGACGCCGCGCTTTAGATCAATGCCCTTCTCAGCGTAGTGCTTGTGGTTAAACACCTCAGAGTGGGTGCTGGCCAGCTCAAAGTAGGCGGGGCGATTTTTGCAGCGGCCAGTGATAATCACCTCAGTACCCCTGGGCTTGCGCAGCAGCGCCTGGACAATGGGTTCCTCAGGCAAAAGCTCTAGGTCTACTGTGGGGTTGAGCTCGTCGAGAATGATGGTTTTGTAGAGGCCCGAGGCGATCGCCGTGCGGGCAATCTCCCAGCCGCGCTCGGCCTCGACGTAGTCAATTTCTTGCTGCTGGCCGCGCCAGACGATGGCGTCGCGACCGCAGCGCTGGTGGTCGACCAAATTGGGGTAGATCTTGCGCAGGGCGGCGATCGCCGCATCTTCGGTATAGCCGTTGCCCCCCTTCAGCCATTGAATAATCAGCACCCGATGGGAGAGATCTTGGCTAATGCCCCGACCAATGGCCTGGAGCGCCTTGCCCAGGGCGCTGGTCGATTTGCCTTTACCCGAGCCGGTATAGATCTCAATGCCCTCGATGCCTTCGATACCCTCGGCCTTGGGCTGGGGCTTCATCTCTGAGTGCAGGTCGGCCACATCCAGCAGGGGCTGGGGAGCGCCGCGCCCGGTGGCGATAATCTCCAGGTGGTCGGGCTTATGGCGCAGGGTGCGGGCCACTTCGTCCACATCCAGCAGGCCTAGGTCGAGCACCGGGTTGATCTCATCGAGCACCACCACCGAGTAGAGGCCCGAGGCGATCGCCCCCTTGGCCACATCCCAGCCTCGCTGAGCCTCCTGCTGGTCAAATTTGGTGATGTCACCGGGGCCAAAAAACTCGGCCCGCCCGGTACGCACCTGGTCGATCAGGTGGGGAAAGCCCCGCTGGAGCGCCTCAATGGCGGCATCTTCGTCGTAGGTGCGGCCCGGCCCCTTGAGAAACCGCAGCAGCAGCACCCGGCTTTCTAGAAAGTGGTGAATGCCCAGCCCAATGGATCGCAGCACCACCCCCAGCGCCACCTGAGACTTGCCCTTGCCCTCGCCGTCGTAGACGTGGATCTGTCCCGTGAGTCGTTCGTTGCCCTGCTGGGCGGTGCGAATGCCAATGCCAGTTCTGACCATGAAAATTGAGTACTGTAGAGGTTGCGTTAGAGATGGGTTAGCCCTCGCCCCCAGGGGCAGTGCGCCAGTTAGGGTCTGCCCCTGGGAGATCCAAAGCACCCCAGCAAAGGCTGTTTTTTCTAGGGCGACCCGGTCAAAGATCTTAGCGAAAGCCGAGCCGAGGTTATACCCTTAGTAATGCTTTCGTCACTCGCCTCACGGGTCAGCGTCCACGACCTATTTTCAGCCCTCCATGCCAATTGCTAACCTGCTGTCAGAACTGGGCATGATGCCACTGCGAGCTATCGTCTTTCAGACGATGTTGCTAATGGTGGCGATCGTGCTTGAGGCCATGGTGCTGCGCCAGCAGCTACGTCTAGGCTACCGCACCAGCATGCAGTATGCCGCCACCCTCAACCTGCTGGCCACCAGCCTGGGGTGGATTGCCTTTTTGGCCCTCGAAGCGGTGCTGCCCCTATCGCTGCGCAGCCAGGTGATCAGCTACGTGCTGTTTAACCGGTTCTACGTCAACACCTGGCGTGAGGTGCTGCCCTTGATTGTAGTACTGGTCGCGATCGCCGCCTTCTTTAGCACCTACTGGATCAAGCTCCAGGGGCTAACCTGGCTTTTACAGCTGCTGGGCCAGACCCCGGTGGTAGAAGACGCCGATATTTTAGAAGCCAACCGCCGCCAGCGCTACCAACGCGCTCGCCGTCAGCAGACGTCGGGCCAGAGCGGCACATCTCCCCGCGCCCTAGCGGTGCTGGAGGCCAATGCCCTCAGCTTTACCGCCATTTTGATTGTGCTGCTGCTGATCGACCGCACCCGAGGGCTAGCATGATAGTCGTCCTGATTTTTAACTGGCTGAAGCGCACCTTTGCCGAGCTCAAGACACTGCTGCTGCCGCCCCACTACTTTTCGTGGCTGACAGTGATCTACCTAAGCCTGTTTTCCTGGCTGATGTCACTGCTGGCCCGCGCTGTAGAGGCCCTGCCCTTTACCATTGGCCTGCTGGCTACCTGCAGCTGGGTCTTTTTGGCGATCGGCATTGGCTGGGCACTGGAGGCGGCCAAGGTGCGGCCCTTCGGCCTTCCCATTGCCCCCTGGGTGTCGGGGGCGATTGTGTGTATGTTTCTGTTTGGCTCGTGGGGGGGGCGGTGGCTGCAACCGGCCCTGGTATCCTGGCCGCTGGTGTCGTTTGCGGTAGTGGCCCTGCCCGCCCTGGTGAGCTGGAATTTTGAGATCAAAAATCCCCCGCCGGCAGTACGCCAGCAGCTAGCCCTACTGTTTTGCCTCAGCCTGTTGTTTAGCAGCTGGTTTCAGTTTTATTTCCGCATTCAGAGCTGGGTGCGCGACTACCCCAGTCTGGTGGCCGACAGCGTCGAGAATAGCGCCTTTGTCTATCGCCTACCGGGGCAGGCGATCGCCCTTCCGGCCGGGGTCAACCACCTAACCATCGCCGAAGATCTGCTGCGTCGGGAGGTCGACAACAAGCCCTGGCCCTCGGTGGAGCGCTGGCTACTCAACCTCGACGGTCAACGCCAAAACCTGCAACGACAGGTACAGAGCCAGATGGGAAGTAATCCTTCCCTGGAGGATTCGCTGTGGCGGCTTGACTTTCAGCCTCTCTCCAGTGGCGAAGGCTATCTGCTCAAGCTGTGGGCGATCTGGTCGGGGCCTGCCGCCACCCAGAGCGGCTACTATCTAGAAAAATCTTGCCTGCTGATGCCCTCCAACCGTGCCACCCTCGCCCAGGGTGACACCAGCCAGCCCGAATACGGTACCACCCAGTGGGCCAGCCTCACCTGCGATTTAGCCACGCCTAGGCAGGCTGGGCATCCTAGGGCGATGCAGTCCCAGAGTTAGCACCGGAGACAGGGCCAGAGACAGGGCCGAAGTTAGGCCAGCAAACCAATGATGATGCGATCTAGGGAGAGACTACCAATGGCAATTTCTCAGGCAATCGGGCTTTCTCGCGTCGGCGTGATTGCCCGCACGGTGTTTTTAGAGGTGATTCGCGATCGCATTTTGTACCTGGTGGGCCTGTTTGCCCTGCTGCTAGTGATTGCCGCCGTGCTGCTGCCGGAGGTGGCTGCCGGGGCCGAGAATAAAATTTTGCTTGACCTGGGGCTGGCGGGCATTCACCTGCTCAGCGTGATCGTGGCTGTCTTTGTGGGCACCGGGCTGATCAACAAAGAGATCGAGAAACGCACAGTGCTGGTGCTGATCGCCAAGCCTGTCAGCCGAGCCGAGTTTATTGTCGGCAAGCATCTGGGCCTCACCGCCGTGCTGGCGGTACTGATCGCCGCCCTAGGGGTCATTTTTATGGTGGTGTTGGTGGCTAGCGGGGTCGACTTTCCCTTCGTCAGTGTGCTGCTGTCGCTGCTGTTTATGCTGCTAGAGGTGGCCCTGCTGGTGGCGGCGGCCATGGTGTTTGGGGTGTTTACCAGTTCGCTATTGGCGACGCTGCTCACCTTTGCCGTGTATCTGATGGGACACCTCAGCCAAGACATTGTCGCTTTTGGCAAACTCAGCGACAACCCCGCCGTGCAGCGACTGACCAACGGCCTCTACCTGCTACTGCCCGATCTCGAGCGCCTCAACCTGCGTAACGAAGCCGTCTACGGCATGGAACTGTTGCCCAGCCCGCTGGAGCTATGGAGCCATGGTCTCTACGGGGTGCTGTACACAGCGCTGCTGCTCACTGTGGCGATCGCCATTTTTTCCCGCCGCCAGTTTTAGTTAAAGCTACAGTTTTGCTTGAGAGCGATTTTGAGCTGGCTTTTGTACTCGCGATCGCCGATCACGTAGGCCCCAAACCGCTCCAGATGGGGGTTCATCATCTGGGCGTCAAAGAGAATGAAGTGGCGCTGGCGCAGGTGCTCTACCAATTTGACCATCGCCACCTTAGAGCCCTCAGAGATGCAAAAAAACATCGATTCGCCAATGAATGCCCCGCCAATTCCTAGGCCTAAAATACCGCCCGCTAGCTCGTCACCCTGCCAGGTTTCAAAGCTGTAAGCCCAACCCGCCCGATAGAGCTCACTGTAAACCTGTTTAAGCTCGCTTGAAATCCAGGTGGTGTCTCGATCGGCGCAGCCATTTACCACCTCATCAAAGGCCTGGTTGATGGCGACACGGAAACGATTTTGATTGAGCGATCGCCGCAATGACCGAGGGTAACGAAAGCGATCGTCCAGCGGAATCAGCGTCCGCTGCCGACTGGAGTACCAGCCGAGGTCATCACCGTCGCCATCGGCCATCAAAAAATACCCCTGGGAATAACCACGAATAATGGCGTCCAGGTCGTACTTAGCAGGTTTTGCAGGGCTCACAGAGACTACATTGCTAGGAGTTTTGACTAGGCTATCAATATAGCCCTTCCCCTTGTCGATGGTTAGACCCGTAGGTCGTTACAGAAGCTAGCTGTAAATTGGATCCTCTGGCCTATGGGCTGGTGCGCTTGACTACCATTGCGATCGCCTTTTCTACGGCCATCAGCGCCTGCTGCACCTCGTCAGCACTGACGGTCAGGGGCGGCACAAAGCGTACCACCTGAGGGCCAGCGGGCACCAGCAGCAGCCCCTCACCCATCGCCGCCTTGACAATGTCCACCGATTTCACAGTGGCTTCGGGTTGAATGACGAGACCATTGATCAGGCCCCAGCCCCGCACCTGCTCCAGCACCGCCGGGTACTGCTGCACCAGCCGCTGTAGGCCAAACCGCAGCTGTTCGCCGCGCAGTTTGACATTATCTAGTAAGTTCTCAGCCTCTAGGGTTTCGCACACGGTGAGGCCCACCCGACAGGCAAAGGGGTTGCCGCCAAAGGTACTCGCATGGTCACCCGGCTCAAACACGGCGCAGGAGGCCTTACACAACAGTGCCCCAATGGGGATACCGCCCCCTAGTCCCTTAGCCGAAGTGAAGATATCGGGCTCAATACCCAGATTCTCAAACCCCCACAGGGTGCCGGTGCGGCCCATACCCACCTGCACTTCGTCGAGAATGAGCAGAATACCCTTGTCGTCACAGAGCTGGCGCACCCGCTGAAAGTAAGCGGCATCCCCTGGGCATACACCCCCTTCGCCCTGGAGAGCTTCTAGCATGATCGCGGCCACCTGGGGCGTCTCGGCATCTAGCTCGGCCACCAGCGCCTCTAGCGCCGCAATATCGTTGTAGGGTACGTAGGCAAAACCCGGCATCAGGGGGTCAAAATTCTTTTGGTATTTGGGCTGGCCGGTGGCAGTGACCGTGGCCAGAGTGCGCCCGTGAAAGCTAGCCTGGGCGGTGATAATGAGCGGGTTGGCTATGCCCCGTCGGGTGTGGGCATACTTACGAGCTAGCTTGATGGCCCCCTCGTTGGCTTCGGCACCGGAGTTACAAAAAAAGACGCGATCGGCGCAAGAGTGCTCAACCAGCCAGTGGGCTAACGCCCCCTGCTCCGGCACATAGTACAGGTTAGAGACATGGTGCAGCGTTTGAATTTGCTTCGTCACCGCTTCAACCATGGCCGGGTGAGCGTGACCTAGGGTGCAGGTGGCAATACCCGCCACAAAATCGAGATAGCGGCGACCCTGATCATCCCAAACAAAACTACCCCGGCCTTTGACCAAAGCGAGGGGAAACCGCCCGTAGGTAGTCATGACGTCAGCGTCAAACTGAGCGGGAGAGAAGGCGCTACCGCCATTGGCCACGACGCTAAACGATTTGAGGGAATTTTGAACGAGGGTTTTAAGGCTCACAGTAAGGCTCACAGTGGAAAAGAAAAGTAGAGGGGCGGGGAATGAGAGACGAGGTGGAACTGCGAATCGCAGGGTGGGCACTGCCCACCACAGAGAAAACGTCCTGCCAGGAGTCACTTAAAGACTTAGTCAGAGTCTCATCGCGACCGTCTATAGGGCCAAGTTCGCGTCCTCGGAAAAAATACCTTGGTAGCTGGAATACCCCTGCCGAACGTGATTGCTAGCCGCTAAGCCTCAATAGCTTCCATCGAGCATAGCGAAAACCCAAGGAAAATCAAGGATATTTCAGCACAGATTACTGCTGAATTTGTCGGTGCTGAGAGCGGGGGCTGCGCTGAATGAGTTTTAGCTTTTCGCTCAAGTAGGCAAGATTTTGGGGTTCGCCGCCGTAGCGCCAGCGCACGTAGGCATGGGCGATTTCGCTGGCCGCCTGGGCGCTCTGGGCCTTGGTGAGCTGATAGAGGCGCTGGCTGTATTCCAGCGGGGTCTCAGCCGGGGCTTTACCAGAGCCCTGTCGATCAAACCAGGTCAGCATTTGTTGATATAGTCTCTCGGTGGGCTCCAACTGACGCAGCTGACGATAGTACCAGGCGCGCCGCAGCCCGAGGAACCCAAGCCAGCTCAAAAAGCCCAGCCCTGTGGCAACGGCGATGCTGACGATAATGCCGATCCAGCCCAGGTTGAGAAGGCTGGTGAGAGCCCGAACCACGTAGGCTAGCCCATCGCTCAGCAGGGCAATCAGGCCATCTATGAGGCCGACTAAGGGGGAGGGGAGCCAGCCCGCAAACCAGCTCCACAGTCGTCTGATCAGGCTAAAGGCTTCAGACTCCTTGAGGCTGGGAGGAATTAACTCGTGGCCGGGAATTGGGTCAAAGCCAAACCAGCCGTATCGGGGAAAATACACTTCGGTGAGAGCATAGGCATCGGTATTGCGAACAATGTAAAACCCAGTAAACGGATTAAACTCTCCTTCACCAAACCCAGCCACCAGACGGGCCGGAATATCGATCGACCGCAGCATGATGGTGAGTACAGTGGAAAAGTGGTCGGGGTAGCCCCCCTCGGTGGTAAACAGAAAGGTTTCGACCAGATCTTGATCGGAGTTGAAGAAGGGCAGTTCAGGTTGAATGGTGTAGCGCTGCTTGAGCGTCTGGGCCAGGTAGAGGGCTTTTTCGTAGGGGTCTGTCAGGGGAATAGGGGAGGTGGCCAACAGCTCCTCGGTTTTGGCTCGCACCGGCTCTAGAATTTCCTCCGGCACTTGCAGGTAGTTGGATAAGATGCCGGGTGGGTATTGGGTGCCGGATTCTCTCAGCTGGGTACGATCGCGGTAAGGCACCCGCGATATGGCCGTATAGGTCATGCCCTCTTGGAGAATGACTGGCGCTCTAAGGCTGCCCTCGGCATCGATCGCAATCTCGCGGGTGGGAAAGTACAGCTCCTTGGGCTGGTACATCGCGGGGATCAGGTTGGGCAGTTCGCTGACCAAGGTATAAGTCTGTACCACGTCACGGGTGCGGGCCAGGGTCGGGTCGATGGGCAAAAACATCCGGGCCGAAAACCGCGATCGCCTCAGCTTTTGGGTGTTGTCGTTGCGAGAGATATCCCAACCCTGGCCGGTGTAGGTGTCAAAGGCCAGCACTCGCCAGAAACCAGGAGCCTGCGATCGCACGCGCATCACCACCTGGGGCGTCATATCCCCCCGCAGGTTTTGGTTCATCTGGCGGTTAAAGCCGTAGTAAGAGGTCGTATCGACCACCCCTGGCCCACTCAGCTTACCCCGCCCCTGGATATCCCCTGGCCCTTCGCCTTCTCCAAACCCCTGCTCATCGCCATCGCCACGGTAGGCTGGGTTCACAATCGACTCACCCGAAAAATCATCTGGCGACTCGATCACAGAACTCACCGGAAAGCTCTGAATTTGATAGCCAGGCAGACGGGGTAGGAACAGGAAAATCAGCAATCCCAGGCCAACAACAAGGGTCAGCAACGCCAGGAAGCGGCCCAAAACTGGGCGCAGCTTGACCTGGCCCCACACGGGCGCTTTCAGCCCCAGCCGCGACTGGTAGTCAAGCACCAAGACAGGAATAGCCACCGACACAAACAGCAGCAGCAGCGGGGCAAAGGCCAGAGTTTGGCTAATCGTAGCCGCTACCCCCAGCAAAATTAGGCCAATCATCGTGGAGTAGCCCAGATCTTTGCGGCGGGGCAGGTCGAAGCTGTGGAGCACTTGCAACTGCACCAACAGCTCAGCCAGCACAATACGAGTATCGCCCGGCTGCTCGACCAAGCGAGAAAAAAAAGCAGCCAGGGCCATCAGCATGCCAATGGCGATAAAAAACTTCACCGCCACGTTGCGGTTGCGTCGCCGATACCAGCTAAAGGCTGCCCCTACAGCACTGGCAGGAATAGCCAGCAGATTCCACAGCGAAGCATCGGTAACCCCAGTGGCGGCCACCACCATAGAGCAAATGCCCAGGGTAACCAGCAACTGCACCAGCAGCCTCAGCAATACGGAGTCTTCGACCTCTTGGGGAGCAGCGGGTTTGCCCAAGGGCGTAGAGGCCAGCCAGCGCGAAGCAACCATAGTGACAAGAGGCGATGAAGGTTGACTCCATGCTAACCGGCGGGTCAGCCTCTGCCTAGGCGCAAACCTCTAGGCGCAATCCCTAGCTGTCGATCTTGACCTGAAAACTCATCGGAGCTACCTGACTCTGATCCAGCCTGACATCGAGCCGATGGTGCTTACCGGGCTGAGTGGCTAACCGCAGCACCAGCTCACCCAGGGTAGATCGCTCAGACCCAAGGGTCTCATCAGAAGCGGTCAATACCAGGCTGCCGCCAGCAGGCAATAGTGCCCTGACCTCTAGCTGGGCATTCTCAGGCTCGTAGGTCGCCCGTAGGATCAAGGAACCGGCACTGGTCAGCCAGGTTTGCTCTTGGGTCGGAGCGTCAGCAGACACCGTCAGCGATAGAGCCTCAAAAATACCCTGGGCCGCCAGCATGGCTAGGGCTACCTGCTGGGGAGGCGATGCGGTCAGATAGTCGACCTGCTCTAGGGTTTGGGCCTGGGCCGATCGATAGGCGGGCCGGGCCACTAACCCAGCAACATATTCGAGGGTTTGAGGTTGGTCTGCGAAGAGGCCTGCCACGGCGGCGACCAGGCGACGCCCCGGTTGCTGGATATCGTGGACAATGCGCTGACACTCGTTAAACAGGTCAACCAACACGTCTTCGGGCACAGTTCCCGGAATGGCCAGATTTCTCAGGTGATCTAGCCAGATTGAAGCAACGCCAGGGGCAACATTGTCAGGGTAGTCTTGTAAATTCTTTTCCCAGGGAAAAAGAGGCGGTCGATGGGATATTTCTTGCTGCAGACGGCGCTTGAGCAAGGCTTCAAAATGAGATTGCACAGTGAATAGATCTCCAGCGTCAAAAACAGGGGTAGGGTTGGCATCTAGGTCGCTGTCACCGGGCCTGACTGGAGCCAATGGCCCAGACTCTGGGTAGATCGGGTCAACAGGTGCAGGGTCTAGAACAGCGTCAGCTGCCAGGGAAGGGCGGATTCCTGATGGTTCGTCGTTCACCAAAATCGTCTCCAGAAGGAGCTTTAGCAGACTGTCTTCGGTGATGTCTGAGTCTCTATTCATGGTCTGGCGAGTTCTGTCCGGATGGATGTTTGAGAGATGACTAAACGTTACGAATAACCCACGCCTGCTCCAGCAGCTTAGTCCATTGTTTTTGAAACTGAGTGGGGGTCATAGCCAAAATTTTAGCGGCTTCACCATCGGTCATACCCTGCTGTTTGAGGGCCAAGAGTTGGGCTTGCTTGGCGCTGAGGTCGTCTTGCAGCCGCTGCCACTGCTGGGTAGTGAGCCCTAGATTAGTCTCTAAGCTAGCTTCAAGCCACTCGTGTACCAGTTCCCAGTGGTGAGACAGGGCAAAGCGCAGTAGATGATATTTAAACCGCTGCTGGAGATAGTCGCGCTGGCGGGGGGTGAGGCCAAGCAGCACTTCAATTTCTTGGGTGGGCAGGTCGAGCAGCCGCAGGGTAAAGTAATCGGCACACTCATCCTGGTTGCGCTCTTTGAGATAGGCCAGCAGAGCCTCAATGACTCGACTGCGCAGCGAATTTTCGGGCAGGTCGTCAACTTGGGCAATCATCTCTTCGCGCACCCGCTGGTGGGAGGCGATCGGGCGCAGGTCATCACCCTCGCCGCCGTAGTCGGTAGCTTGCTCGATATCGATGGCGATCTCGGGGGGCTGCTGCCTAGAGAAGGTCTGAGCCCTGAGAATAATGAGCTGTTGGCTGCGTCGCCCCGGCAGGGGAATGCGCCGCTTGCCGTAGCGCTCCGCAAAGGCCATAAATTCGGCTAGCTCTAGCAGGGTGCGCGGCTGATAGCGATCGCCCAAGTGGTTTTCGCGCCGAAAGGCATTCAGGGCCTCAACATAGAACCCCTGCAAGAAGTCTTCGATCAGCCCCAGCCGCGCCTGGTAGCTGGTCTGCACCTGGGGCGGGGTGATGTAGCGGTAGACAATAGCACTGAGGCTGCTGTGCAGCTCAATGCGCCCCTGGCGCGACCCTAAACTGTAGTACTTGAGACATTGATCGAGGCGGTGCTTACCCAGAGATTTGGCCCAGGCTTCAACATCACCCGAAGACTGAATGCGATCGCTCTCATTGCAGATGCGATGCACCTCCGTTGCTAGGCGCTGGGCAAGCATCCGACACCCATAGTCAGAGGCACCGGTACTCACCTTTAAACTTTGGCAGAAAAGCTCACTGAGCGAATCAACACTCAATGCACAAGTACCCTGAGTCAATCTACTTTCCTCTAAAGCTGCACAGGCTGTGAAGCGATATTCAGGCCTTGGAAAATGGTGATGCGACCGCTGCGACTGACCTACCGCTCAAGTCTCAAGACTTTTTTCTAGCCAGTCAGATCAAATTTAGCGAATGTAGAAGCTACCTATAATAAAGATTTTATCATTTGTTAGTAAAATCACTGATTCATCCCAATTGGCAACGAGGCAGATGTCCCTCTATCGAGACTCTGCCGAGAGCATTTGCCCTACGGACCTGAAGATGCATTTGCTCTCATGGCGGCTTTACCTGCCCCACCCAGCCTGGGAGTGAGGGCTCCCTACCCGTCACTCCTTCATATTTCTCTACCTTTCTCACCCACAAAACGGCATGATGAGTAGAGAACATAATCTTTCCACCGAGGGCCGTATGCTAGGGCGAATCAAATTGGGGCGAATCAACCTGAGTCTGGTGCTGCTGGCGGTGGGCGGAGTGCTCACCATCATTGGCTTCATTGCTTATTTTCAAGACAATTCCACCCTCAATCTGGTTGGTTTTTTCTACGGCATTCCGGTATTGCTGGGGGGCCTGGCCCTGCGAGCCGCTGAGCTAGAGCCCGCCCCCTACACCCAGCCCACTCCTCCCGAGGTGGTGAAGCTGCGCGAAGAGCAGGCCACCCCTACCCAAAACCAGGTGCGCCAAGACGTTACCCGCTACCGCTACGGCCAAGAAGCTCACCTGGATGTCGCGCTGCAAAAACTCGGCCTCAGCCCCTCCGGCCAAGAATGCCCCGAACTCAGCGGCCTGCACGAGACCGAGATCGACGGCAGCTATGCCCTGGTGCTAGAGTTCGATTCTTCTACGCTGCCTTTCACCACATGGGTAGAAAAGAAAAGCAAAATTGAAGCCTTCTTTGGCCCTGGCGTACGGGCCGAACTCAGTCAGCCCGGCGAAGACCAGGTGAGCCTGGCCCTGATTACCCTCCTCGAACCGGCCCCAGCAGCAGCCGTAGAGGCCTGATTCACCAGAATGCAGGCTCTGATTCGAGAAAGTTCTCCATGGGAGGAAATCTTATGATGGCTCCACAGACTTATGGCTCTTCTAGAAGCTGATCGCGATCGCACCTAAACCCCTATGCCCTTCCCCTCTACATCTGAACGCCAGCCACCTGGACTGGTGACGGGTCTGATCCGCTGCCTCGCCCTGGTCGCCCTGGTTTGGAGTCTGACCGCCTGCAATACGGCAGCACTTCAGGTCAGCACCGACTACCAAACCGTTGCCCCCAGTCCCGACGGCATTGGCCGAGTCTACCTGGGTCGCGAAATCGCCCAGACCATGGGCCACCAAGGGGCTGGTTGGCTCGAACGCCCCAGTCGAGTACTGCAAGAACGCCCCCAGGCCGCGATCGCCGCCCTCGACCTCAAATCCACCGATATTGTCGCCGACCTGGGCACCGGTACCGGCTACTTTGCCCGCCGCATGGCTCCCCTGCTGCCCCAGGGCAAAGTGCTGGCGGTAGACATTCAGCCTGAAATGCTAGCCCTGCTGCAAACCGAGCTAGCCGCTCAGAGCATTGAAAATGTAGAGCCGATCTTGGGCCAGATCGACAATCCCAACCTGCCCCCTAACGCCATCGACCTGGCGCTGATGGTCGATGCCTATCACGAGTTTGCCTACCCCCGCGAAGTGATGGAGGGCGTGGTAAAGGCTCTCAAGCCCGGTGGACGGGTGGCCCTACTGGAGTACAAAGCAGAAAACCCGATGATCATGATCAAGCGGCTGCACAAGATGAGCGTTGCCCAGGTGCGCCGCGAAATGACCGCCGTAGGGCTGGAGTGGGTTAAAACCGATGACAGCCTCCCCGAGCAACACCTGCTGATTTTTCAAAAGCCCGCCTGAGGTCAGTTAAATAAAATGTAGCCACGCCAGCACTCCTAGCGCCACTTTTTCCATGCCTCCTGCCCCAACCCTCCTCAGCAGCCTACCGACTGTCCTCAGCCACACGGGGCACCAGCGCTTTTGGTACTGGCGAGGCTGGCGGGTGCGCTACTGGTTTCATGCGGGTCCAGAGAATGCTGACGGGCCTCCCCTACTGCTGATTCACGGGTTTGGAGCCAACCTCAACCAGTGGCGGCACAATCTGCCAGCGCTCAGCCAAATCGCCCCGGTGTACGCCCTCGACCTGCTCGGCTTTGGCGATACTGAGAAGGCCGCTACTCTCTACGGAGCCGAGCTATGGGCGGCCCAGGTGGCAGATTTTATGCAGCAGGTGATTGGCCAGCCGGTGGCGCTGGTGGGGCATTCTCTCGGGGCCTTAGTGGCTCTGACGGCTACCCACCATCACCCTGACCGGGTAAAACAGCTGGCGTTGATCACCCTACCGCTGGAGGCCAACCGCGAAGACCTGGTAGCGGGATGGGTTGCAGCCCTGGCGCTCAAAGTGGAGAGCCTAGTGGCCAATCCCCTGCTGATGCGATCGCTGTTTGCGCTCATCCGCCGCCCCAGCCTTCTGCGCCGCGCCCTAGCAGGCATCTACACCGTGGCCGATCGCGTCGATGACGACCTGGTAAATCTGTTTGCCCTGCCGCCCTGCGATCGCGGTGCGGCTCGAGCCCTATGCTATCTGGTGCGATCGCGCACTGACCCCAGCTTTAGCCCCTCAGTCAAAGATATGGTGGCTGAGCTGGCCGTGCCCACGCTGCTGCTGTGGGGCGATCGCGATCGCGTCGTGCCGCTAGCCATGGCCCAGAGTCTGCTCAATCTCAGCCCCCACCTCACCCTCGAAGTGTGCCCCGGTGTGGGTCACTGCCTCTACGACGAAACTGACGAGATCTTCAATCGCCGCATTGTAGACTGGCTGACAAACTCGGCCTAGGCCGGGGGGCTTTGCTCACACGGGTCGGAGCACTACTTTAGCCTTCAAAATCGGGCCATCTTCCCGTTCTTCGAGCTGGCCAATGCCTAAGAAATCGCCCTCGGGTGCTGCCAGCAGTCGGTACGGTGTCTCGGCGGGTATCGCTAGCGGCGGCGGAAACTTTTGCCCCATCCGCCAGCGGTAGGCGAGATCGGCGGGCAGAGTGAGGGTAGGCAAGTGATATAGCGCTGTTTCAGGGTCGACTAGAGTCAGGGATTGTTGTTCTACCTGAACTGTCATCGCCTCTAAGGAGAGGCTGTCTGCCAGGCTAAAGCCGCCGCTGCCTGTGCGGGTGAGGTGGGCCAGGGTGGCACCTGGGCCAAGGCGATCGCCCAGATCCCTAGCGATCGAGCGAATGTAGGTACCTGGGCCGCAGTCTATGTCGAGGGTAAGCTCGGGGCGATCGCCCGGCTGCCAATGCTGCACCGTGAGCTGATGAATGACCACAGTGCGAGAGGGCACGGTGACTGGCTTACCCCGCCGGGCCAGATCATAGAGCCGCTGCCCCTGCACTTGAATGGCGCTAAAAGCGGGGGGAATTTGCTCGATGGTACCCTCAAACTCCGGCAGCACAGCGGCTACGTCCTCCAGAGTGAGGTGGGCGGCAGGCTTTTCGGTGAGAATGTCGCCCTCCAGATCATCGGTCGCCGTGGTCAAGCCAAAGCGGACGATCGCTCGGTAGGCCTTGCCTTCCGGCAGGTAGGGCAGTAGACGGGTAGCACGCCCCACGGCGATCGGCAGCACCCCCTCCGCCAGAGGGTCGAGGGTACCGCCATGGCCCACCTTGCGAATGCCCAACAGTCGCCGCACCATTCCCACGCAGTCGTGGGAACTGACACCCTGGGGCTTATGGAGATTTAAGAAACCCTGCACAATGGTTGATGGGTATTGTGGATGTGCGATGTGTGATTTTGGACTGCTGGTGAGCTTAGTGAATTACGGATTAAGGTCATCAGCACCCCATCCCGCTTACGACTCATTTCCCCATACCTCAGCTAGGCGGCGATCGCGCCCGCAGGCCGTCCGGTAATACTTGTACCGCAGCGGATGCTTCAGGTAATAGTCTTGGTGGTAGTCTTCAGCGGGGTAAAAGGTCTGGGCGGGCTCAATGGCCGTGACAATGGGCGTAGTTTGGAACTTGGGTTCAGCGCTAAGGACTTGCTTAGAGGCTTCAGCCAGAGATTTCTGCGCACCGTCGTGGACAAAGATTTTGGCCTGGTACTGGCTGCCCTTGTCGCAAAATTGGCCGCGATCGTCCACAGGGTCTACATTCTGCCAAAATACCTGCAACAGCCGGTCATAGTCGATCTTAGCCGGGTCGTAGGTCACCTCGACCGCTTCCACATGGCCCGTGCCTCCCGCCGAAACCTCGTAGTAGGTGGGGTCTACCTTGGTGCCGCCGGTATAGCCCGAGGTAGTAGAGAGCACGCCATCAAGCTCATCAAAGGGGCCTTCCATGCACCAAAAGCAGCCCCCGGCAAAGGTAGCCTTGGCCAGCTTAGTCTCCGCCACCTCGCCTGTGGCCTCAGGCAGTTGATCAGCAGTAGCGTAAAAGGGCAAGGAGTCCCAAGCTAGTGCCAGAGTAGCCAAGAGGAGCAGTCCCAACAAAGACCTGCGCAGGGTTATCATCACCAGATTTTCAGAGTTATCTAATCACGTCATTCATCAGCTTACGGCAACCTGCTAAGAACTGCCTGAACCCTAACCCGTTTAGCTCTGACCGGCACTGGGGGTGATGACGCCATACCAGTCGGGGTTGTCGGTCGGAGACTCTGCCGCATCAGCGGCGTAGTTGTCGATAAAGGTGGGCAACTCACCCATCGTGCGCACCTGGGGACTGATGCGGAGGTCGGTGGCAGCGATTGCCCCCTGATCGGGCACAAAGATCGCCCCCCCTTTGCCTTGGCCGGGGTTAGCCCCGGCTCCAGAGAAGGCTCTATTGCCCTCAAACACAGTGTTGTGCAAAATCAGCCGCCCCGCCTTGAGAAAGATCGCACCGCCCAGGCCGCCGCCGCCGCCGCCCTGGCCCACCGAGGCATTGCCCCCACCAAAGCCGCCGCTGCCAGGTTTACCAGGGGTGCCAGGCAGGCCAAAGTAGCCGCCATCACCTCCCCAGCCACCCGCGCCGCCGCCGCCACCAAAGCCACCGTTGCCGCCGTTGCCGCCACTGCCGCCGTTACCGCCAGTCGCTGTAGGAGATTGGGCATCACCGCCGCCACCGCCGTTGCCTGCATTACCCACACCGCCGAGGCCGCCGCCGCCGCTAAAGGTAGCCACACCCATGGTGCCCAGATCACCCATCGGGCCGCTGCCGCCAAAAACACCTACACCGCCGTTGCCACCATCGCCGCCATTGCCACCGTTGCCACCTTCGGCCCCGCCATTGCCGCCGTTACCGCCGTTGCCCGCATTGCCCAGGCCGCCAAAGCCGCCCCCGCCCGCAAAGGCAATCGTGCCAATGCCGCCGACGCCAATGCCGTTAACGCCCGCCATTGCCCCTCGGTTGGCGTTGATGCGGTCATCTACGGTGTCAATGGTGAGGCCCTTAGGGGAGGTGGGCACCGAGTCTGCCTGATGAATGCCGATGCCGTTGACACCGGCGATCGCCCCCCGGTTCAGCGTATATTTCTGCTTTTCTAAGCGAATGGCCGTATTCTCTGGCTCTTGGCGAGGGATACCGTTGCCGCCCGCCGCCTGGTTATCGACAAACCGCATGTTGGTCAGAGTGACCTTGCCGCCGTTGATCAGCAGTCCACCACCGAGCCCAGCGCTGCCCCCGGCCCCTTCCAGACCGTCATCCCCAGCGGCGAGGCCATTAGCCACAGTTAGATCGCGGAGGGTGACTTCGCCATCTTCTACCACCAGCACCCGGTGAGCCTGCTGTCCGCTGAGAATGTCGTCGCCATCACCCACCAAAAATAGGCCGCTGCGAATGGGGGGTAGAGAACTCTCTAGGGCGATCGTGCCGCTGACCGAGGTCAGGGAAATCAGGTCATCTTCGGGGGTTTGGTTCGCGATCGCCAGCGCTTCCCTCAACGTGCCAGGGCCGCTGTCGGCGGTGGATGTGACGGTCATCTGCTTGAGCAACCCCACTACCGGAGCTGTGATCCACGGCACCTGGGTCGTCACCTGGCCCAACACTCTTTCGAGTTGCCAGTCGCCGCCCTGATCAGAGTTGCCGCTGGGGGTGGTAGAAGCGGCCATATCTGCCCCAGTGATTTGCTGAAAATTTTGCAAAAACGTTGTTCCCAGGCTGCCCTGGGCGATTTCACAGCCATAGAGGAGCACATCGGCCCCAGCAGGGAGACCATCTTGCCAGCGATCGAGATCTCGACGGTGGGTCTCGAGGGTAGGAGTGCTCAAATCTACACCTCCCAAAAGCACATGCCCAGGGCTGCCGTGGCTGACCAAGTGCAGGGCCATGGGGTGGTAACGATCGATCGCCTCGGTAACTGGGGCTAGCCCCTGATCGGCTTCGACCACCACCAAATGCTGGTGGGGAGCGAGGGCCAATTGCCAACCTGCTGCTCCCTCAGCCACCAGCGATCGATCGACGACAACCACCTCGGCCTGGGGCGATGGCAGCGACCCTCTAACTGGCCCAAGCGTCAGCAGCAGCAGCAATGCCACTCCAGGCCACCAATGTCTCAGATTCTGCCCCCAGCCACCAATTCTCAATTGCCCCTGCATAGTCATAGATTAAGAAGGAAGTAGGGAGAAAACTAAGCTCAGCAGAAATACTAATTCACCGCCGCCATGGAAAGACTGAGTTGAGGCTTTCTTGATGATCTAAGGCATTATCCAGCTATTTCTACACCTTGAGGGATTGACAGGCACCTTTCCCACCCCGCTTTGTATGATTAGGTAATGTTGCCGCCGGGTTAGTCAATCCTTGACTGGCTTAGAGCTGCAGGTTACGTGGGTTGCCCGTTTATTCTGCTCCAGAGGTTTCAGCTCCGGTGATGTTATCGTCCCCTCCTTCTATCAATCGCGGTAAGTCGCTGTATGAGCAGGTGTATCAAGCACTGCGTACAGCCATTTTGACCGGAGAGCTGCCCCCAGGCGATCGCCTAGTGGAAACCCAGCTGGCCGAATGGCTACAGGTCAGCCGCACGCCTCTGCGCGAGGCCCTGCGCCAGCTCCAGCAAGACGGTCTGGTAACTGCCGATGTCAGCGGTGGGCTGCGGGTCACCACCATTACCGCCAGCGATGCTGAAGAGCTCTATGACTGTCGCCTCGCTCTAGAAGCGCTAGCTGTGACGGGAGCCTGCACCCATGCCACCCCAGAGCAGCTCAAGGCGATCGCCGCCTGTGTCATCAAAGCCGAGGGTGCCACCGCCAACAGTCACGGCAGCCTTTCCGCCGAGAGCCTGCTCGACGTAGACTACCAGTTTCACCACCTGATCGCCGAAAGCTCGGGTAATCGGCGGTTAGTGACCCTGCTCGACAGTCTTTTCGATGCCATGGCCCTACTGCGGATTCAGACCCTTCAGCAAAACCCCAACGTGCTCGACATTCGCCTAGAGCATCGACAGATTTATGAAGCCATTGCCAGTCGAGACGCCGATGTCGCTGTGGCAGCCATCACCCAGCACCTAAGCGCCAGCAAAATTCGTGTAGTCACCGAAATTGAAGATAGCCTCCCCCCCATAGCTGAGGCCTCAGCCGTGGTCTGAATAAAGTCTCACCAAGAGAAGAGCGCTGTCTGATAGTATTTTTGAGTGCAATAACCTTAAGTAGAGCTGATTGCCATGGCTACTCCTCCGACCACTGGTGCCGATGCCGTCGATGCCGCCATTGCCGCTGGTATCGACCTTGACGGCACTCCTATTCCCGCCGCCAAGCTAGATCTTTACCATACGGTCATGGCTAAGGAAGCCGATCGGCAGCGCAGCGGGGTTTCCAACTCAATGCGATCGCGCATTGTGCGCATCGGAGCCAAGCATTTTTCCCAAGGTGACCTCAACACCATGCTAGCCGCCGCAGAGTTTGCCCCCCTCAAAGATAAAGAAATCGCCTATTTTTACGGCGACAAATAATCTAGTGGTTTTTCAAGGCCTGAAATGTGGGGCGAGTGTTTGGCAAAATCCCCTGATCTTCGACAAGGTTATCCAAATACAAAGAGTTGTCTAGAGAGCAGAGTAATCCTTTGGTCGACTAACCAAACCTTGTCTGCCTCGCCTAATTCGTTGAGTTCCCCATTCCCATCAAGCAGCAGAGCTTATACACAGCCCTAGCACCTACATTGCCATCCCATTCACCATCACCCACCTCCGACAGGTCAAAACCAATAATCTGCCGTCCACTGTGTACAACTTGGCGCAGCAGACAAAACACCTCTTCCAGCTCTAGGCCGCCGGGCACAGGAGTGCCGGTATTAGGGCATAGCTTAGGGTCAAGACCATCGGCATCAAAGCTGACATAGACCTTCTCCGGCAGTGCCGCCACCATCGCCTCACACTGATTCATCCAAGGAATACCGCGAAAGCCATTCTCCTTCAACACCGTGTCGTAGTGAGTGACAATACGCCCCTCAGAATGTTTAATCAGCGACACCTCATCGTGGCACAGGTCGCGGATACCGACCTGCACCAGCTTACTCATTTGAGGCAACCCCAGCAGGTTGTACATAATTGACGCGTGAGAATAACGAAAGCCCTGATAGGCATAGCGCAGATCAGCATGGGCATCAATGTGCAATACCCCAAAGTCATCATAGCGATCGGCCAGCGCCCGCAAATAACCCAAGGGAACGCTGTGATCGCCACCAATCACCCCTACCCGTTTGCCCTGGTCTAGGGCAGCCGAGGCCTGAGCATAGAGCCAGCCCGTCATTTGCTCACAGGCGTGGTTAACGTTAGCAAGATCATTTTGGAGCAAGGTCTGTGTGGCGATCGCTACCCCCTCCTCCGTCGCCTGTATCACTCGATTCGCTGCCTCCCGCACGTGAGCGTTGAGCTCTAGCAAATGCTGGGGAATCGGTGGCATAAAAATACCCTGTCGCCAGCCCTCAGGATTGTCGCGATCGTACAAATCAAGCTGAGGCGAAGCATCTAAAACCCGTTGTGGCCCCTGGGCTGTGCCCTGGTGATAAGAAACCGTTACCTCCCACGGCACACCAAAAATGATGATGCCCGCCGCATCGTAATCACAGGGAAGTCCATAGAGATTGCCATTGTCAAGTCCCACACCACTAGGGTCAAAGGTTTCTAGCGTTATAGGTGAAGTGCTCATAGGGAAAATATCAACAACAACGCAGTATGGGATGCCTCGCAACAAAATATCCTCAGTCCATGTGGGCTGAGGATATTTGCATTAGGGACCTGGCATCGAGCTATTTTGACAAGGGGCAACCCCCTCACTATCTTCG
>NZ_JAYFES010000075.1:0-5945 GCF_055795045.1 Pseudanabaena sp. PCC 9330
GTCAAGCTTTAATTTGTAGGTTGGGTGGAGCGCCAGCAGAACCCAACAAAAGCTTACTGCTGTTGGGTTTCACTTCGTTGCACCCAACCTACGCGAATCCTAATTTTTAGGTTTGACGCTACACTAGCCGGTTGCCAATCATCCAGTCGCTAGCAGATCTCCTAGTTCTGTGGATTTAGCCGGTTGGCCAGCAGCGCGACCAAAAACATCGGCAGCGATACGCCGATGCAGATTATCCCCTGGCTAATGCTCAGCGGCGTAGTCGAGAACAGAAAGTTCATCACCCCCACCTGGCTGAAGATAATTTGAAATACGATCGCCACCAAAATCCCGTAGCCGATCGCTGACACATCGGCCAGGGGCACCTTTAGCCCTTGCAGGCGGGCACTGACTGAAGCCCAAAACTGGCTAATGCTGAGCAGGTAGATGATCCGCCCCGCTACTAGCGCTTGGATCGCCATGGTGCGGGCCAGGGGAATGTTGCCTGTGGTGCGGCGAATCCACTCAAAGACGCCGAAGATCAAGATCCAGTTAAAGACCGAGATGAGGGCGATGCGCTTGAGTAGATTCTTCGACAACAGGGGCTCGTTGGGGTTGCGGGGAGGGCGATTCATCAAATTGTGAGACTTGGGCTCAAAGGCCAGGGGCACAGTCATAGCGATGGAGTTGACCATGTTGAGCCACAGTACTTGCAGGGCGAGAATGGGCAGCACGTCGCCGCGCCCGATCAGCACGCTGAGCAGAATGGTCATCGACTCGCCGCCGTTGACCGGCAGGATGAAGGCGATCGCCTTCATCAGGTTGCGAAATACGTTGCGGCCTTCTTCTACCGCCGCCTCGATCGAGGCAAAGTTGTCGTCGGTGAGAATCATATCGGCGGCCTCTTTGGCCACCTCGGTGCCCGCCTTGCCCATCGCAATGCCAATGTCGGCCTGCTTGAGGGCGGGGGCATCGTTGACGCCGTCACCGGTCATGGCCACAATGTGGCCCTTGGCTTGCAGGGCTTCTACCAGACGCAGCTTTTGCTCGGGGGCGACCCGGGCAAAGACGGAGCCGTTTTGCACGGCGTTGGTGAGGTCAGAGGCCTCGAAGGCGGCCAGTTCTCTGCCGGTGTAAGCCAGGACTGCTTCGGTGGCGCTGAGGGCCATGCGATCGGCGATCGCTGCCGCTGTCACCTTGTGGTCACCAGTGATCATTTTCACCTCGATGCCCGCTGTCTTGCAGGCCTCTACGGCTTTGATGGCCTCGGCTCGGGGCGGGTCGATCATGCCCTGGAGGCCCAGGAAGGCCATGCCTGCTTTTAGATCCTCGTGGTTGATGTGGTGGCCGCGAAAGGCCTTGGCGGCAAAGGCCAGCACCCGCAGCCCTCGTGAAGCCATGCGATCGGCCTGCAAGAGAAGGTGGTCGCGCCCCGAATCATCGAGGAGCTGGGCCTGACCGTCACTATCGAGCAGGCGATCGCACCGGGTTACCAGCGCCTCCACCGACCCCTTCGCCAGCAGCCACTGGCCTTCGGTATCCTGCTGGTGCAGGGTGGCCATGTACTGAAACTCTGACTCAAAGGGGATACTGTCGATGCGAGGATAGCTGTGGCTGAGCTCGGTGCGGTCAAACCCGGCCTTGCGGGCCGCCACCAGCAGCGCTCCCTCGGTGGGGTCGCCCACCACGCTCCAGTGGTGGGCGCTGTGCTCCAGTTCTGAGTCGTTGCACAGCATACCCACGATCAGGCACTGGCGCAGGGGTGGGGCCATGACCTGCGGGGGTACCGGGTTGTCTTCGCCGTCGCGCAGTTCGCCGTGGGGGGTGTAACCTTCACCGGTCAGGTCGTAGTGGCGATCGCCCGCGTAGATACTCTGCACTGTCATCTGATTTTCGGTCAGGGTGCCGGTTTTGTCAGAGCAGATCACCGTGGCGCTGCCCAGGGTTTCTACGGCGGGCAGCTTGCGCACAATGGCATTGCGGCGGGCCATGCGCGACACCCCAATCGCCAGGGTGATGGTGACCACGGCGGGCAACCCCTCGGGAATGGCGCTCACCGCCAGGGCTACGGCGGCTTCAAACATTTGCAGCGGCGAGTTACCCCAGGCCATCCCCACCGTAAAGGTCAGGGCCGCTACCGCCAAAATGGCCTTCAGCAGGGTTTTACTAAAGCGGTCAAACTTGCGGGTCAGAGGGGTGACTAGGGGGGTGCTCTGCTGCATCAGCTTGGAGATGCGCCCGGTTTCGGTATTTACCCCGGTTTCGACCACAATGCCCTCGCCCTGGCCAAAGGTGACAAAGCTGCCTGCGTAGGCCATGTTGTGGCGATCGCCCAGGGGGGTCTCCTCCGGCAGCGACTCTAGATTGGGCTGTTTTTCGACGGCGACAGATTCGCCGGTGAGGGCGCTTTCGTTGATTTGCAGGGTGCGGCCCCGCAGCAGGCGCAGGTCTGCGGGCACCTTGTCGCCGGAGGTGAGCAGCACAATGTCGCCCGGCACCAGATCGCGCGATGACACCTGCATCTGCTGGCCGTCGCGGCGCACCATGGCGTCAGTGGTGACTGAGGAAGCCAGGGCAGCGATCGCATTCTCGGCCTTAGCCTCCTGCACAAAGCCAATGATGGCGTTGATCACCGTCACCCCCCAGATCACCCCGGCATTGACCCAGGAGCCCAGCAGCGCCTTGATCAACCCCGCAATCAGCAAAATGTACAACAGCGGCTGGTTGAACTGGAGCAAAAAAAGAATAATCGGGTGCTTGCCCGCTTTGGCTTTCAGCTCGTTGGGGCCGTAGCACCCGAGCCGCGCTCTGGCCTCCTGAGCTGAGAGCCCCCAATCTGGATTAACCTCAAGCTGCCGGGTGATTTGACTGTCCTTGGCCTGGTGCCAGGTTAGCGCCGGGTGGTCTTGGGGCTTGGAGAGCTGTTGGGTCACAGCGATATCCTCCGTCGTGGTGCAGGGGTGACCGTCTGGCCCGAGTCTATGGGGGCTGGCAACTGGCGGCTGAAAGCTGAGGGTGCGATCGGGCTAAGGGGCTGAGCGGGCGGAGCTGAGGCAACGGTTAGCCACCAGGCCAGGCCAGGCCTTTGTCCTTAATTTTTACGGTAAAGGCTCAAACCACAGCCCAGGGCAGTTTTGATATCAGACTTAACCGATGGCAACTGGCGCGCAAACTCTGGCCCAGCTCTCCGGCCCTGGTAGTCCCTAGATTGAGCTATCCCACAACCGGGCAAGCAAACGGTAGACGCCGTGCTCACCGAGACCGACCCAAAACAATGGCAGACCATGCTGAAGCCGGGGCACTTTGATGAGGCGCGATCGCAGCGGATTCCAATGCCGGCGGCAGACGAAGACGACGCTATCGACGAGCTCAACGAAACCCTCCAGGCTGTAGCTGGTGGCCTGCTGCTCAAGAATGAGGCGATCGGGGTGTAGGAGTAACGCCGTCCTGGTACTAATATTGGCCCCGCTATGACTATCGCTATTGATACGCAGGGGGTGCCGATCTACCTGAATATAGCGCGGGTAATTTTGAGAGTTTAACCCAGACCCAATCATCCTCTATTGGCCCAACTCTTGCCGCACCTGCTCAACTAGATCGGCGGTGATGACCTCGACCTCTAGGGCGCAGGCCACATCTTCAATCTGGCGACGGGCCTGGGGTCGCACAAAAAATGGAATATTTTTTAGCTTGGCTTGGGCATCAGCAGTCCAGGGGAGAGCATTCATCATGGGTGCCATCGACTCCCGGTCAAAAGGGTTGCTCACATCCTACTGGCCCTGGGGGCGCAAATGTGAGGTTTTTGCCAAGGTGTAACGTTCCGTCAGGAATTTCCATAGTCGCCATCGTAGATTTACTTGTCGATCGCTTTGAACTATCCCCGCCCTGGGCGTCCACCGTGGGAACCCTGCCCTCTGTTCTAAAGTCCTGACGGATTGGGAATACTGAGCTCAGGTTGGTAAACCGCCGATCGGCATACGTTTCGTACAAGCTAGTAGAGAGCGTCATGGTAGCAACAACCCACTACAGTAAAGATGAAGCCTCCGCCCTGCCCGGCTCAGAGTTTAGCCTCCCTACCCCAGGCGATGATGACGACAACGGCAGTCTCCAGCTCCATGATTTCTCTGCCGCCAGCGCCCTTGACGATGGCGACTTTGAGGCCGATACTGCCGCCGCCCTGAAGGGACGCCACACCACCGACCTGGTGCGTATTTACCTACAAGAGATTGGCCGAGTGCGCCTGCTAGAGCGCCACGAGGAAGTGGCCGAGGCCCAGCGAGTGCAGGGCTATGTGCAGCTGCTAGAAGCTTTGGGCAAGGCTGCCCAAGAAAAGGGCGGCATTTTGGCTACTTACAGCAATTTGCTGCAAGCCCGCGATCGCCTGTCTTCCCAACTGGGCTATCGCCCTTCCCTAGAGCGCTGGGCTGCCGAAGCTGAGGTGCCGAGTGCCGAACTCAAGCCCACCCTAGCTGAAGGCAAACGGGCCTGGGCCGCCCTCAGCAGCCTGACGGTGACCGAGCTTGAAACGGCGGTTTCTGAAGGCATTCGCGCCAAAGAGCACATGATCAAGGCCAACCTGCGCCTGGTGGTCTCTGTCGCTAAAAAATACCAAAACCGGGGCCTAGAGCTGCTCGATCTCATTCAAGAGGGCACCCTGGGCCTAGAGCGGGCGGTCGATAAGTTTGACCCCACCAAGGGCTATCGCTTTAGTACCTACGCCTACTGGTGGATTCGCCAGGGCATTACCAGGGCGATCGCCACCCAGAGCCGCACCATTCGCCTGCCCGTCCACGTCACCGAAAAGCTCAACAAAATCAAAAAGGCCCAGCGCAAGCTCTCCCAAGAGAATGGCCGTACCCCCTCGGTCGAAGATATTGCCCGCGAGCTAGACATGACGGGGGCTCAAGTGCGCGAAGTGCTGCTGCGGGTGCCCAGGGCCGTTTCGCTCGAGACCAAGGTGGGCAAAGACCGCGACACCGAGCTGGGCGACCTGCTCGAAACCGACTGCATGTCGCCCGAAGACATGCTGATTCGCGAGTCGCTGCGCCGCGATCTGCAACAGCTGATGGCCGACCTCACCACCCGCGAGCAAGACGTGATCAACATGCGCTTTGGCCTGGGCGATGGCACCCCCTACTCCCTGGCTGAGATTGGCCGCGCCCTAGAGCTTTCGCGCGAGCGAGTGCGCCAGATCGAGTCGAAGGCGCTGCAAAAGCTGCGCCAGCCCAAGCGCCGCAACCGCGTCCGCGACTACCTCGAAGCGCTGAGCTAGAAACTCTGCATAGCTACCTCGATTCCCTTGCTTTTTAAGAAGGCAGGGGAATTTTTCTTGGGTATAACCGTTGGCTTAACTTGCCCGCTTCACACTGTCTATTAGTTTGAGGTTAGCCCGCAGCCACTCATTGACCAAGGCTTGCACTTCTACGCCATTTTCCTCAGCCAGGCGGCTGATTGTGGCGCTGATATCAGGCTCTAGGTAGATAGGGAATTGAAACTCGGCCTCGGGGTGATAAAACTTTCCCCTCTCGCCCTGAGAAAAGTCGTACTCTGCTTTCATCCCTCAGCCTCCTGATATTGCAAGATCTCTGCTCTAGTTGCCTTGCGAGCTGAAATAATCCGAATTTGACACAGGCTGAATTTTAATGGCGGCATCGTCGCGGCGGCTGGCGAGCAGGGTCTCGTAGTCTTCCCAGGTTTGGTAGTGCAGGGTGCCGGGGGGCAGCTGGATGCGCTCTGGGCTGACGGTGAGCATGGTGCTTTGGGTGGGGGGATGGTGCGATCGTAGTGCAAGATTAGAGCCACTTGGGGCTTTTGATGAGTAAGCGATCGCAGCCCGCATTGAACGTTCCCGGTCAGCAGCTGCATAAACTTTAAACTCAGCACTAGCGGCTCGCTTCAGTCTGCTGCACTGGGATTGTTCTGTCGCTTGTTGGTTAGTTGCATCATAATCGGTTTGCAGATTTAGC
>NZ_JAYFES010000076.1:0-48127 GCF_055795045.1 Pseudanabaena sp. PCC 9330
ACCAGCCGATAAAGACAAAGCGATCGCGCTTTAGCCAGTCGTCGAGAACGTCGAACCATCCTCGCTGGGCTTGCGCGCGTCCCATTGCTATGGTCATGTCAAATCCTCTTTATATGACATCCAAACCACAAGGTCGCGACTCTGCAATTGGATCCAGACTTATCTTAAGTTTGAATCAGTTTTGACAGAGCATAACCTCAGTGCAGGGGTTAATAACTAATAAGTATTCCAGATATTAGAGCCGAGAAAATAATATTCTCGACCTAAATTGGCATTCCCTTGCCTGAGTCGCACCAGCAGCCTCAGAAGCAAGCTCTGAAGGCTAGGTTTCTATTTATGATAGGGAGAGTTCTAAATTTTTACAATCTGACACGTAAATTCTCATTGGGCGAATTGGGCGAAAGGGTTGCCCGGCCTAGGCTGAGTATTAATACTGGCTAGAATTTTGTGTCGGCCTATGTCTGGGCGGGGCAGGGGCAGTTTAGACTAGGGCTGTATACGCCCTTGGGCATGGTTTGGGGCAGGCTGCGACAGCGAAGAGCGGCCCTGCGGCTGTATCTTAGACCCCAAGCCATATCTCAACCGTTGCTAGATGCCCTAGGGTTGATCGTAGGCCGTAGGCTAGTTCTTAGGTTGTCTTAAACAATTGCCCTAGAAATCTCCTTTACTTTCCCTGTCCCCAGTCTATAAACAATCCCTGTTTTCATCTATGACTGCCTCCATGTCTTCGACTCAATCACAAACGCTGAAGCGCACCGTGCTCGGCGCTCGGCGTTCAAGCAATTTATTCTGGGCGGTGGTGCTCACC
This sequence comes from Pseudanabaena sp. PCC 9330, assembly GCF_055795045.1. Classification (NCBI taxonomy): domain Bacteria; kingdom Bacillati; phylum Cyanobacteriota; class Cyanophyceae; order Pseudanabaenales; family Pseudanabaenaceae; genus Pseudanabaena; species Pseudanabaena sp. PCC 9330. The sequence continues at coordinate 809 of NZ_JAYFES010000076.1, forward strand.
CTGGGCGGGCTAGGGTTTGCTCTGGCCGGTGCCTCTAGCTACTTCAGAGTCGATCTACTGCCCTTTGCCGACCCGACCCAGCTGGTGTTCATTCCCCAGGGTATTGCCATGGGTTTTTATGGGGTGGTGGCCCTGGGGCTGGCCACATTTCTTTGGGTGGTCATTGCCCTGAATGTGGGGGGTGGCTACAACAGCTTTGACAAGGCTACGAATAAGCTGCAGATTGTGCGCAGCGGCTTCTGGGGCGAAAACCGCCGCATTGAAATTGAGCACCCCCTAGAAGATGTGACGGCAGTGAGGGTGGCGATCAAGGAAGGGCTTAACCCCAAGCGGGCACTATACCTGCGCATCAAGGGCCGGCCTGATATTCCGTTAACCCGGGTGGGCCAGCCCATTGCTCTCTCTGAGCTAGAAAACCAGGGGGCTGAGCTAGCACGGTTTTTGCAGGTGCCTCTGGAGGGTCTCTAGGGCGTCGCTGACAGGCTCATTAAAGCAGCCCTGGGGATCGGCGATCGCCCCCTGCCAGGGCCAACGGGTTAGGGGCTACCGCTTAAAGGTGGCGGTTCAGCCCACAACGACCGTTTCCTGCGATACCATTGGGAGCCGGTTGAACGTTAGGACATTGTGGATTGATGGCTCTACCTATGCGCCCATTTACCTTGGCTTTGGCGGCGGTGTTAACGCTCTGGCTAGGGGCCTGCGCTACTTCTACTAACCTAGACAGCTCCGTCAGCGACTCTTCGACTGTCCCCGGCACCACCGAAATGGCGGCAGCACCTGCTGCGGGCGGGCCAATTTTGAATGGGTCGGCGACGGTAGAGATGCTGGTCAACGGCAGCCCCATTGTGATGGAGATCGACGGAGAAAATGCGCCGATCACCGCCGGAAATTTTGTGGATTTGGTCAATCGGGGAGTCTACGACGGGCTGGTGTTTCATCGGGTGGTGAAAGAGCCTCAGCCCTTTGTGGCCCAGGGCGGCGACCCCCAGAGTAAAGATCCCAATGTGCCTGCTCAGCAGCTTGGCACGGGCAGCTTTATCGATCCTGACACCCAGGCACCTCGCTACATTCCCCTGGAGATCAAGCCAGCTGGGGCAGCAGAGCCGGTCTATAGCCAGACCTTTGAGGAAGCTCAGATTGCTGAAGCCCCTGAGCTACGCCATACCCGTGGGGCGTTGGCCATGGCGCGATCGCAGGCGGTAGACTCGGCCTCGGCCCAGTTTTATATCACCCTGGCAGAGCTGCCTTTCTTAGACGGCAGCTACGCAGTGTTTGGCTACGTCACCAGCGGTATGGAGACGGTCGATGCCATTGAACAGGGCAATCGCATTGAAACCGCACGGGTGATCTCGGGGCTGGAGAATTTGCAGACTGAGTAGGCGAGAAGTCAGGAGTCAGGATCCGGGAAGTCAGCCGGTTGTTGTAACGGGAATGGGGCTGGTTACAGCCCTAGGAGCTACGGCAACGACGACCTGGGAAAACCTCCTGGCAGGAAAGTCTGGCATTCGTCTGGGACAGCCGTTTGCTGAATTGCCGCCTCGGCCCCTGGCAATGGTGGGCGATCGCCCCGCTGACCTGGAGGATTTGCTGGAGTTGGCGGTGGCGGAAGCGATCGCCGATGCCCATCTCACCCTGCCGCTAACCGACTGCGGCGTGGTAATCGGCTCTAGTCGAAGCTTTCAGGGGCGGTGGGAGCGCTTGGCCCGTCAGCCCGACTGGGCCGAAAATTCTTGGCTGGCGGCGCTGCCTCACATGGGCGCGATCGCCGTCGCCCGCCAGATTCAATCTCTTGGCCCGGTGCTGGCCCCGATGGCGGCCTGTGCGACCGGGCTGACGGCAATCTTTCAAGGCTATGAGCTGGTGCGGCGGGGGCAGTGCGATCGCGTTTTGGTCGGTGCCGCTGAAGCGCCCATTACCCCCCTGACTCTGGCGGGGTTTGAACAATTGGGTGCCCTGGCCACTGCGGGCTGCTACCCGTTTGACCCAGAGCGCGAGGGGCTCGTGCTGGGGGAAGGAGCAGCGGTGCTGGTGCTGGAGTCGGAGGCGGCTTGGCGGGCGCGATCGGGGCCACAGCCCTATGGCTGTGTGCTGGGGGCTGGGTTTAGTGCCGATGCCTACCACCGCACCGCCCCCGACCCTGAGCTAAAGGGTAGCCGTTTGGCGCTCAAAAATTGCTTTAACTACAGTGGCCTAGAGCCTGGGCAGGTCAGCTACATCCATGCCCACGGTACAGGAACGCTGCTCAACGATGACCACGAGGTGCAACTCATCAGGTCGGGATTTTCTGATCTGCCGTGGATGAGTTCGACCAAGGGGGCGACGGGGCACACGCTGGGGGCCTCGGGGGCGATCGGCGCGGCATTTTGTCTGCTGGCGCTGCGCCATGGGGTGCTGCCGCCCAATGTGGGCGATCGCGGCCAGAGTATTTATCCCAAGCTGGTGACTGAACCTGTGGCCGCTGATCTAGAGGTGGCGCTGTGCCTGAGCTTTGGTTTTGGCGGACAGAATGGGGTACTGGCTTTGGGGTGCGATCGGTAGGAGCGTAGGGGCACAGCATCTCCACATCCTACGGTGGGGTGATGCCAGGCTATTACCGCTGGATGCATGATCGAGGTTGATGCTTGTTGGCAGCATTGCATCGGATTCCCTGCTGGGGACTCTAGCTAGGTTTCAAATTGGCCAGAGGGTGGGATCTCTGAGATTAGCGCTTAAACCGTTTTGGATTGAATCGTTTCTAATCGTTTCTTGGATTTGCGATCGCCATGAGTCAGTCTTCTTTTTCATCAGCCGAGATCGAACCGCTCCAGCCCGAAATTGCACCCTTGGATGAGGAACTTACCGGAGCACCTCACTGGGTGTCCGAACCCAGCGAAGACCCCACATTCCCCGAAGGAGACTGGTCTGAGCACACCGCCGAGATTATCAGCATCACCCGGCCAGGTTACCGCTATGAGGTCAAGTACGAGGCTTCTTACTGGCGAGCTATACCGCTGCAACCGTTGCTCACCTTTGCAGAAGGCGACCTGGTGAGTGTAGTGGGGCGGCAAGGTAATGAGCTGATTATCAGCCCAATGCCGGATCCGCCATCGGCCTTGTAAGAACGAGATGCAAACCCAAAGACCAGCTTGGATGTCATCTTTAAACAGTCCCTTGGGTTCTGATCAATTTTCAGCTCTGCAACTGCTGACCTAACCCCCGGAAGTATCAGGTATCCTAGGCATATTCCCTTCGGACGCGCTTGATGAGGCAGCCCATGCGATTTTTGGCCGATGTTCCTCGCCCGCTGTTGCTGTTGGCGCTGATGCTGCTCAGCGGTGGGGGAATGCGGCCTGTGGTGGCTGAGGACAGCCCTCTTCAGTCTCCCATGTCCATCGCCCAAGCAGATTTATCCCAAGCCCCCGTGCTGATGGCCCAGGCTGCCACCACCGCTGAGCTAGAGCGCATTCAGGCCGAGGCCAATCTGGCCTTTCGTCGGGCCACGACTCTATTCTTTGTGCTGCTGGGAACGCTGCTGCTGCTGCTCAGCGTCGGCGTGGTGATGCTGTGGCTGATGCGGCGATCGGTGATCCAAGAGGTGTCGGTCGTCGTTCGCAACCAGATCAACGACATTACCGATCTAGAAACCAAGATTCATGGGGCGACCCGCGACCTCGACCACATTCTGGCCCAGGCCAAAGAGCGGGCCGGTGAGCTCGAAAGCCGCACCGATCGCTTTACTGAAGAGGCCGTTACCAAAAAGCAGGTGCTCAATCGTCTGGTGGACGATCTGGCCGAGTTCAAAGCCCGTACCATCAACGACTGGCAGTCTACCCTGAGCGAGTTGCAGGTCAAGCTGGAGAGCACCGAGGCCAACTTTGTCGGCCAGCTCACCGGGCTGCGCCAGACCGCAGACAACGAGATCACCACCCTGCGCAAAGACACCCAGCTCCAGCGCGATGTGGTGTTTCGCACGTTAGAAGAGAACCAGACCGGCTTTTTGCGCGACGTGAATCGCCTGCGCAGCGAGGTAGAGGTGCAGCAGGACGCGGCGGTGCAGAAGATTGGCAATGCCGAGCGCAGCTTTTCTGATCAGATGGGGACGATGGTGAATGCGGCCCAGGAGGAGCGCGATCGCATCATGGCAGCCTTGGCCGACCTGCGCCAGCAGCTCACCACCCAGGCGGGAGAACAGGTGGAAAAGCAGGCGGCTTCTATTAGTGAAGTGATGGAGGCCGAGCGCCACCGCAGCCTCACCCGCCTCCAGACCCAGACCGAAGAGATCAGCCGCCAGCTAGGCGACTTGCAAATCAGCGCTCTAGGCGAGCGCGATCTGGCATTACAGACCATTCAGCGCTCCATCGACGAATTTACCTCGCGCTTTGCTAACCTGCGTACCGAGGTCGATGGCCAGCGCAGCCGCATTCTGGCAGATATGCGCCGCCAGGCCGATGAGTTTCTCGCCCAGTTTGGCGGCCTCAAGCTGGATATTGAGCGCCAGCAGGACATGCTGCTGGGCGACCTGCGCCAGGCGGCGGATGTGGCCCTGGCCCGGTTTGGCGACCTGCGCACCGAGGCTGAAGCCCGCCAGGCCAACACCCTCGACGACATTCAGCGTACTGCCGGAGATTTGCAGAGCCAGCTGGGCCAGATGGCCACCGAGGCGGAGGTGCAGCGATCTACTCTGCTGGCCGATATTGAGGCCACGGTCAGCGCCTTTCGCCAGCAGGTGCGGGTGCTGCAAGACACCGCCAGCGAACAGCAGATCCAGATTCTCGACGGTCTGCGGGCGATGGAGGCGGCCTTTACCGAGCAGCTCAACCTGGTGCGGGGGGCGATCTTTACCAAGCGCGATCGCGTGCTCGACAAAATCGACAGCTTCGACGCCCGCCTCAGCGAAGACCTGGCCAATCTGGGGGCCACCACAGCAGAGCGAGAAGCCGCCGCCCGCACCCAGCTCGACGGGCTGATGGCCGATATGGCCGAGCGCTTTGCCCAGCTTGAGGCGGATATTCAGGCGGGGCGCGAGGTGTCGCTGGGACGTCTGGAAGATTTGCAGCAGACCTACCGGGTGCGGTTGGAGGCGATCGCCGCCGAAGCCACCCACCAAAAAGACGCCATCATGCAGCGCCTGGGCGAGGTCTCGCCCCAGTTTATTGCCGACTCGTTTATGAGCGAGGCGCGGCAGCAGTTTGAGAGCCTGACCGACAAGATGAGCAAGCTGGAGACCAACCGGCCCCAGCTGTTTCTCACCGCCGATGAATATATCGGTCGGGGCGATCGCTACCTGGCTGACGGCGACTACGCCCTGGCGGTGGCCGAGTACGACAAAGCCCTCGACATTCAGCCGGTCAACACCCAGGTGTGGATCAACCGCGCCCAAGCCCAACAGTCCCTGGAGCAGCTGGAGGCGGCGATCGAGTCTCTCAACCAGGCTCTGGAGCTAGAGCCCAAGCACACCGGGGCACTGATGCAAAAGGGGCTGATTTTGCGGGAGCTGCGCCGCCATGAAGACGCCCTGACAGTGTTTGATCGCCTCAGCGAGGTCACCCCCGAGGATGCCAAAGTGTGGCTCAACCGGGGCATGGTGCTCAGCCGCCTCAAGCGCCGGGAAGAGGCGATCGCCGCCTTCGATCGCGCCCTCGAAATTCACCCCGACTACCACGAAGCCTGGGTGAACCGGGGTGTCTCCTACGGCATTCTCCAGCAGCACGAGGAGGCGTTTAACTCCTTTGACAAGGCGGTAGAGTCTCAGCCCAATGATGCGATCGCCTGGCTGAATCGGGGCCTGTCGCTGATCGAGCTAGAGCGCTACGACGACGCCCTAGAGAGCTTTGACAAAACCACCCGCTTTAACCCCGATGCCCCCAAAGGGTGGGACAACCGGGGTCTGGCCCTGGTCAAGCTGGGCCGCGATGAGGACGCCATCAAGAGCTTTGACCGGGCGATCGCCCTCGACCCTGACTACCCCAAGGCCCATTACCATAAAGCTCTCTGCTACGGTCTCCAGCGCCAGTTTGACAACGCTATGGAGTCGCTGCAACAGGCGGTGCGCCTCGACCCCGACTACCGCGAAGAGGCTCGCACCGAGCCCGCCTTTGACGAACTCTGGAGCGACAACTGGTTCCGCGAGCTGGTGGAGAAATAACCAGCGTCTCCTTACGCTACCCACCGATCGTCAACCACGATTGGCGCGTCTACAGATTACAGCGGCCAGTCGATTGCATGGGCAACCCGAATATTCATCTGTAGGGGCGTAGCATGCTACGCCCCTATGAGGTTCCTGATTATGAATCTGAGTTTTCTAAAGCACAGATCTAAACCGTAGCCTTCTCCTTCGCCAAGAATTTCTCTAGCTCGGTCAGGGCGTCGGCATCGACCTTAGTCTGCATGGGGCAGAACTTAGGGCCGCACATGGAGCAAAACTCGGCGGTCTTGTAGATGTCGGCGGGTAGGGTTTCGTCGTGGTATTCCTTGGCCCGTTCAGGATCTAGCGACAGCTCGAACTGCTTGTTCCAGTCGAAGTTGTAGCGGGCGTGGGACATGGCATCGTCGCGATCGCGCACTCCCGGCCTATGCCTAGCAATATCCGCCGCGTGGGCGGCAATCTTGTAGGCGATCAGCCCGGCCCGTACGTCTTCGGCGTTGGGTAAACCCAGGTGCTCCTTCGGTGTCACGTAGCAGAGCATCGCCGCCCCGCTCCAGCCCGCCAGCGCCGCGCCAATGGCCGAGCTGATGTGGTCGTAGCCAGCGGCAATGTCGGTCACCAGCGGGCCAAGCACGTAGAAGGGGGCTTCGGAACATTCCTCCATCTGCTTTTTGACGTTGTAGTCGATCTGATCCATGGGCACGTGGCCGGGGCCTTCGACCATCACCTGCACGTCGTGCTCCCAGGCCTGGCGGGTGAGCTGACCCAGGGTTTTGAGTTCGGCCAGCTGGGCGGCGTCGGTGGCGTCATGCAAGCAGCCGGGGCGCAGAGAATCCCCCAAGCTGAACGACACATCGTAGCGCTTGAAGATTTCGATGATGTCGTGGAAGTGGGTGTAGAGGGGGTTTTGCTTGTGGTGGTGCAGCATCCAGCGGGCGAGGATGCCGCCGCCGCGAGAGACAATGCCGGTGATGCGATCGCGCACCAGGGGCAGATGCTCAATCAAAATCCCAGCGTGGATGGTCTGGTAATCGACCCCCTGCTGGGCGTGCTTTTCGATGATGTGTAGAAAGTCATCGGCGGTGAGGTTTTCGATGTTGCCGTGGACGCTTTCGAGCGCTTGGTAAACAGGCACTGTGCCAATCGGAATGGTAGAAGCCTGAATGATCGCAGTGCGAATGGCGTCGAGATCGCCGCCTCCGGTCGATAAATCCATCAGGGTGTCGGCCCCATACTTCACCGCCAGGTGCAGCTTGGCCACTTCTTCGTTGATGTCTGACGAGTTGGGCGACGCGCCGATGTTGGCATTCACCTTGCACTTCGAGGCGATGCCGATCGCCATCGGCTCCAGATTCGGGTGGTTGATGTTGGCGGGGATGATCATGCGGCCCCGCGCCACCTCGTCGCGAATCAGCTCCTCGGGCAGGTTCTCTCGCTTCGCCACGTGAGCCATCTCTTCAGTGATCAGGCCCTGGCGAGCGTAGTGCATTTGGGACACATTGGCCTGACCCTGGCGATTGGCGATCCATTCAGTTCTCATGGGTTTACCTCTGGTGTGGCGCTAGAGGCGTTACCTGAATCGGGGCGGGTTTGGATGGGTATGGCCGAGACGGGTGGAGCGATCGCAGGCAAACCTCAGCAATCTGCTGGTACTTCACCCAAAGTTCTGGACTATAGATCCAGAACAGCAATGTACTCGTCGTCTCGGCTAGTTACCGCAAGCAACGCTTTCCTCCGCTGGTATCAACCAGGTCAGGTTCTGAGGGTATGATCTCAGTCCGAAAACTCGGACACCCCTAGCTTGCTGGCATCATACAGTATTAGCGCTGCCGCTGGCCTACCCGTAAGCTAAAAAAACCGCATGCGCGCCGTCAGCATTTTGTAGCCAAAGCTCATGGCCATCAGCGAGATTACAAACTGCCACAGGCTGGTGGGGTTGAGAATGGCTCGGCTGCTGACAAAGACGCAGATGATGCCAAAGGCGATCGCCCCCCAGCCCAAAACCCTGGCTCCAGCAGGCAAAAACACCATCATAAACACGCCAGCCGTCAGCGACAGCACTGACATATTGGCCGCCACACCCCGCCACCAGGGGGAGGCATAGGTCGTAAAGAAAATATTCTGGCCTAAAAAGTACAGCCCAAAGATCATCAGAGCCAAGCCAATCAGAGGAGTCAGCAGCCGCATCGTTCACCTTAGTTAATTACGTTCTAAATCACTCAACTTCACTGGTCGGTAGAAGCGTCCCTAGGGTGCCCTAGGCTCCAGGCGATGAGCAAAGGCACCCCGAGGCCAATCACCAGATTCAGCAGCAGCCATCCGTAAGACGCCGGGCCGCTAAAGCTGCGAATGTAAAAGCCTCGGCGGGTTGACGACAACAGCGCATCCCAAATGAGATGGGCGCTGATGCCCACCGACAGACCCATGGCCCCATCGCGCACCAGGTTGGCCACCGTTTTTTGCCAGGGCACCAGAGTGAGACGAGGCACACACCACAGCCACCCGCCCAGCAACCCCACGGGTATCAGCACTGAATGAAACAGCCAGCTACGGTGAATGAGTAACCGCAGTCCGGTCGCGTTGTATAGCGGAATATCCCAATCGGGAAAGGCCATGTAAAAGAAGGTACCGCTGAGCAGCGGCACACCCAGCTTGCGAAAGAAAAACAGGCCACTGGCACCCCAAATCACCATGACCAAAAAGCAGATGGGGTTGATCGCTGCCGCTGCGCTTCGATGGTTGCGCTCTATCACCCACCAGAAACTGATACCGGTGGCCAGGCCCACGGCAAAATGAAGCAGCTTGTCCAACAGTGCAGGCATTAGATATCAAAAGAACCCGCTTACTACTACAAGAGCAAACCCAGGATTCCCGAAACTTGCTCGTCTACAAGCACCCATCACCAAGCTTCATCAGGATATTGCTCAGGGGACTTGCCGTGGGACTTAATGATTTCGCCTAGCACCTTGGGCGGCTTGCGTTTGGTCTTCTTGGCTTTGGCAGCCTTGACTTTTTGAAAGCCCCTAGGTGGTTCAGGTGCGATCGCCAAAGTCGTCGAGGTAGGCCATTTCGATCAACTGCCAATCCAGTTGCCATCCTCAGGGGTGCGCTCGACGCAGGTTTGGCTCATGACCCGACAAAGTCTGCGATCGCACCGTGGATCATAGTCATCCAGCAGCGGTTCGGCTTCGTCGTAATCTAGGTGGTCGAGCTGGTGAAGGGGCAACGCCATCGCTGCTGTGCCCCAGAGCTAGAGTCTTGGGTACAGGCTACCGCGATGTGCCCAATCAGTTAAGGGGCAGGTGGCAAATTGTGACCACGCGGTGACCCACTCTACTTCACCCCACCACTCGGCCTTACTCAGTCTGGCTCTCGCCAAAACGTCAGATTCTCACTGATCGGCTGCAAAGTGGTGCCCGGATAATAAAACTGAAGAATTCTTGGATAGGCCCAGCCCAGATTGCCCAGCCGATACGACCCTGCTTGGCTCAGACCTACGGCATGGCCCCAACCGCCGCCCACAAAGCGATAGCCCGTGAGCTGGCCTGGCGCTCCAGCGGCCCCAGTGCTATACATCGGCTCCAGGTAGAACAGCAGACTACGGGGGGGACGCAGCACGCGGACAATTTCGTCCTTGCGAAGTTCAACAATACCCAGGTCAGTTTCTACCTCCACCCGCTGCACCCGGCCCGAGTTGGCCCGCTCAGCCACCCGCAGCGACTTCACCTGGGTAAACCCTGCCAGCGGATGCTGCCTGCGGCCCAGGTAGCCCTTGAGATCGGCGGTGATTTCAACTAGGTCGCCCTCGTTGCGCCAGCGAAACAGCGCCCAGCCCACCTCATTAAATCCCTCATTGAGAGCGATGAAGCGTCGAAAGGACTCTTCAGAATTGAGCGGATACTGGTTGATATCCCACAGGCCATAGACGGTATCGACTACAGGGCGCAGGTAGGGGCGATCTGGCCCCTCCCACACATCGCTAAAGGCGGCAGTAACCCCCCCGCTAGTGGAAGAATAGAGGGCATCCACCAGCTCGTTTTGGTAGGTGAGCACCTGGCCCTGGGTGGCCACAATGGCTTGGTCGGCTACAGGCACGGTACCCGTCAGCCCTCGATAAACCTGGCACTGGGTGTCGGCGCAGAGTTCGTAGTCATCGATCGCAAAGCGGCGCAGGTTGCGCAGGGCGTAGGTGCGAGCCAGCACTGCCTGGGCCTGAATGGCGGGTACCGGGGCGCTGGGGCCGATCTCGTGGGGCACCACCCCGCGCAGGTAGGTCTCAATGGGGACGCTGTTGACCAGGGTGTAGGTGCCGTAGGTGTTGGGTTGCACCCGCAGCGTGCCGCCGTAGACGCGGGTAACGGGGGGATCGCCGGGCTGGGTGACGCGCACCCGGCCACCGCTGGCGCGAATGTCGAAGCTGTCGCGGTTGTAGCGGTAGCCGTTGACCTCAAAGTAGGTGCGGGGAATTTGGCCGATCACCTGGCTGTCGAGGAAGACTTCGTTATGGCCCTGGGCATGGAGGTTTTTGACCAACAGGCGGCGCACTAGGGGGCTGTCGTAGGTCTCGCGGTTGGCCCACACTTCCCAACTGCCAGGCTGGGCGATCTCGGGCTCAATGCCGCGATCGCGCCACTGTTGGGCACTAAACTCGGCGGTTTCAAAACTGCGGTGGTTGCCGAGCACAATGCGCTCGCCTAGCTGCGCCTCGGGTAGTTGCTCTGGGGCCAGGCCAATCACCACCCGATTGGTAGTGACGGTTTGGGGCTGGCCCTGGGTGTCAAAGCTGAGAATGAGCTGTTCGCCGGGCAGGGCTTCGAGGGTAATGCGATCTTGCAGATTTTCGCCAAAACGCTGCACAATGCCCACCTGAATCACCGGATTGAGTGCGGCGACGGCAGGTTCTCCCAGGGCGGTGGTGAGGGCGATCGCCGCACTGCCCACCAGCCCTGCCCAAGTCACTGCCCGAGGTTTGCGCTGCCGCTGCCGAGAAAAAATACCTAACGCCATAACGCCTGAGTTTGCTACCGCCGCTAGTGTATCGAGCTTGGGGGAGAGTCTGCCACTGGTTGGGGGGATGGTTGGGGCGATCGCAGCATGCACAACGGTGGCAATGTGTGGCGGCAAGTAACTTTCGGTACCTACAGATAACGTTCAATCCGTCTTCACCAACGCAATATTGGACTACTAGTTTTGAAGGAGGTTTAAGCTAACGCTGAGTAGCCTCGACCAGCGCCTCTTGAAGCACTTCATCACTCACGCCATGACGCTTTAAACTGGCAATTAATGCAGAGACGGTGTCTCCTTCTAATCGCTCAAGGTCAGCACGCAGCCCTTGACCAATATAGGCGCGTGCTAATGGCTGATACCCAGAAAAGCCCAACAATGGAGCTAAACGTTTCAGGTCTTCAATCACATCTTCTGGCATTCGAATCGTGATCATCGTCATGGGCCGGTCTCTATTCAACCGCTGTTTGAAAGCATCAATCTTCATAATAGTCACGTTCCTTACGGGTCGCTTTGCGGGCTGAAATAATCCTAATGGTGTCGTTTTCACGCTCTATGTAGACGACGTATAAAAGATTCCAGCGTCTATCCAAACCGATGACGGCATCACGAGCCTCATCATTGCGACTTGCATCAACCACAGCAAGGAATGGGTCAAAGAAAGCCTCCACAGCCTGCTGGAAGGTAACTCCATCGTGGTTTATGGGGTTAACCCTGGCTTTCTCTTCGTTCCAAACGAAGGTAACGCCGTTGAGCACAAAATACACATCTATAATTCGACAATATAGGTGTGTGTATTTACATTGTCAATACGCTGTCGATGGGTTTATTGTCAAAATGGGCATGCCTGATCAGTTTTTAGCGACCCCCAGCGCGATCGCACCTGCCGGTTTCCCAGATCTTGCACGGATGAATCTGGTTTAGTCCCCATCTTTTATCTCAGAACTTCGGTCGCTGTAGGGTGGGCACTGCCCACTACCGGGAGAAAGCTGCCCAAAAAAACCTGGTTACAGAAATCACTTACTGCCCCACCTTGCCCTGAAACTGACAGGCAACTCGGGTCGGGTAAGGCCTGCCCTGGGTCGTCATGCCACGATCACCGTGGCAATGTAGCGATTTATCTCGCCGGGAGAGAGCACCACACAGGGGCGGCTCTGTTTGATCTCGCTGCCTACGGTAGAATCCTGGCTCGGTTCGGAGCCGCCGTCGCAGGTCTCCCTTAAGAAAAACTCTCTACAGCGCTCCCTCGATCTGCGCGTTAAACCCGTAGACTCGCCGTTCTCCGGCCAGGGGCACCAGGGTGACATCGCGCTCGTCGCCGGGTTCAAAGCGCACGGCGGTACCGGCAGGAATATCGAGGCGCAGGCCCCGCGCCAGTTCCCGATCGAAGCTCAAGGCCGCATTCACCTCAAAAAAGTGAAAGTGGGAGCCGACCTGAATGGGGCGATCGCCCGTATTCGCCACCGTCAACGTCACTGTGGGCTTACCAGCATTGAGTTCGATCTCGCCCTCGACGGGCAGCAGTTCTCCAGGGATCATTGAGAGCCTCCTAGGTTAGACACTAAATCTTGGCGCTTTTGCTGGAGCGATCGCTCCAGCCTGGGCAGGGTTTCCTCCAGCTCGCGCCGAGCTACCCCCTCGGCTCCGGTCTCTAGCAGGTGGTTGATCGCCATCAGGTGGGAGGTCTCTAGAGCCACCTCCGCCGGTACCTTAACGTTGGGGACGACCCCGGTGCCGTCCCAGTTTTTGCCGGTGGTGGGGTTGATCGCCTGGCCTGTGGGCATAAACACCCAAAAGTGGTCGTGCAGGCGAAAACCGCGCCCCGGATTCGCGCCGCCCCGAGTGGTTTCGCCCACCACCGCCCCACGCCTGAGCACCTGCACATTGTAGGCAAACTCCTCCGCCGCCGAAAAGGTCTCGGGGCTGGTGAGCACAAACACCGGCTTGTCGAGGTAGCGCTGGCCCGGCAGGTAGGGCACCGTCCACCACTGGTGGGTCTCGTCGGTCTCGCTCCAGTACAGATCGTTGAGGTGGATGGGCGGATGGGCCGGAAACAGGTAGCTGCACAGCAGCGCCACCGCCGCCGGAGAGCCACCTTGGTTGTGGCGCAGGTCAAAGATCAGCGCGTCGGTATGGGTCACAAGAGTCATGGCGGCAGCCAGGGCGTCGCCCGCAAACTCTGGCGGCTCAAAGCTAAACAGCTGCATGTAGCCCACATTGCCCGGCAGCCGCTCTACCCGATTGATATCAAAGCTGCGGCGGCGGCTGGCCTGGTATTGGCGATCGAGTTCTTCGGCGGTGGGAGTGGCCTCTGGCTCGATGTGGGGCAGGGGAACGGGGCTAAAGTGCAGACGCAGATTGCGATCGCCGCTCAACCCCTGCATTTGGGCTGTGATGGTATCCGCCAGCTGTTGGCCACTCCGCAGGTCGCCGTAGCCTCCCGACTCTAGCCGCTGCTCAATGTCGAGCTGAATTTTTTCTGCCACCTCTGGAAACACATAGGCGTCAAGCTGACCGACCAGCGCCCCGAGTACGGCCTCAGCGGTGGCCCTATCCAAAACGATATCTTGAGAGCTAGGGGTAACCACAGCCATCGATCTCCCTAGCGAATAGGTTCGTGAACGGTCACCAGCTTAGTACCGTCAGGGAAGGTAGCTTCTACCTGCACCTCGTGGATCATCTCCGCCACTCCGTCCATGACCTCGTCTCGGCTGAGCAGGGTAGTGCCATAGCTCATCAGGTCGGCTACCGTGCGGCCATCTCGCGCCCCCTCTAAAATAGCAGCCGAAATGTAGGCCACAGCCTCGGGATGATTGAGCTTTAGCCCTCGGTCTTTGCGGCGCTCAGCCACCAGAGCTGCGGTGAAGATCAGCAGTTTGTCTTTTTCTTGAGGGGTGAGCTGCATGGGCCAAACTATCCACTGACAGAGGGAACTAGGCTAAAGGTAAGCTTTCAAGGTTTTGGCTGGCTTGTCAACTGGCAAACCTGTCAACTGGTAACATGCTTTTACTGATCAGATTTTCAAAAGTAAAGCTTAAGCCGTTAGAGTCACCGCCAGAACTGAGCTAGTCTGCTCGATGAAACGCCATGGGCCTAGGGCTCAGCAATCACTACTCAGGGAGTACGTCTATGTCTGCGCCTATCGTTGAGATTTTGCCCGACAAGCCTGCCCTAGTGCAGCGCGCGCTCACCCTGGTTATAGAAGCAATTCAGAGCGCTGTGGCCGACCATGGCTACTGCACCTTGGCCTTGGCTGGCGGCAGTACGCCCAAGCCACTCTATGCCGGTCTAGCCACCCAAGACCTACCCTGGGACAAGCTCTACATCTTCTGGAGTGACGAACGCTACGTGCCTGTCGAGCATCCTGACAGCAATGCGGGCATGGCCAAATCGGTCTGGCTCGACCAGGTGCCCATTCCCCTTGACCACATCTTTATTACCCCCACCGCTGAGGTCGACCCGGCAGTATCAGCAAACCAGTTCGAAGACACCTTGCGCCGGGCCTTTGGCCCCCTTCAAGGTCTTGCCCCTGACGAGGTGCCCCAGTTTGACCTGATTTTGCTGGGTATGGGGGATGATGGTCACACAGCCTCGCTGTTTCCCCAGACGGCGGCCCTGGCGGTGAGCGATCGCCTGGTGACGGTGGGCTACAAAGGCAGCGACCCCCGCATCACCTTCACCGTGCCGCTGATCAACCACAGCCGTCGGGTGCTGTTCTTAGTGGCCGGGGCCGACAAACAAACTGCCCTGGCCCAGGTATTTGCCCCTGATGGTGACGATTTGGCCTATCCCTCGCGCTTAGTGCGCCCCCGGGGTGAACTGCGGTGGCTACTCGATCGCCAGGCGGTGGGCGATCACGCTCTACAGGCACAACCTTAATCGTACAGAGGCTGAAGGGCAGCGTTAAGCAGGGGTTACGCTCCCTGCTGAGTTACCCGCAACCTAGACTATGATTTAGCTAATAGAACTTAGGCTTGGCTGCGGCCATCGCTGACCTACAGTCAGGCTAGGGGTTCTCCAGTCTCTATCTATGTCTAGACCTGCTAGGGATCGTTTTTGATTGAGTAATGTGATTACCCTTTCGCTGCTACACCCCCTCCACAAGACGCCGGTACAAAGCTGGTCCTTTGATCAAGAACCCATGGTTCGCATTGGGCGCTCCACCGACAATAATGTGGTGCTCTACAGTGCGGTGGTCTCTCGCCACCATGTCGAGATTCATCGCACCGACGTGGGCTGGTCAGTCAAAAGCATTGGCACCAATGGCACCTACCTGGACGGTCGCCGCATTGCTGAGGTGCCGGTAGAAGATGGCATCATTATTCGGCTGGCGCGATCGGGGCCAAATATTCAAATTCACATATCCGAAGAAAAGCGCGATCCTCTTCAGGAGTTGTTGATGAGCCGTCGCAAAGCCGAAGAAAAACGAACCCAGGAGGACGGCACTCACACCGAACCCCGCAGCGAAGCTCACGACACAGAGATTCACGATAACGATGACCTGCCCCACCAGACCACCGTTATCAACCAGCAGCCAGACTAATTGAAAGCCACCTCAGTGGCATCCCAGTCGGGAGGGGTGGATCAAAAGGGCGATAGGAAATCAGCTTCCGAGTATGGAACAGTCGCTTGTTTGCCCAGACAGACCCGCCCCTTCCCACAGGAGACCACCGCTAGGTTGACTTCAACAGGTCGGCCTTGTCGGTTTTTTCCCAGGTGAAGTCGGGCAGCTCGCGACCAAAATGGCCGTAGGCCGCCGTCTGTTGGTAAATGGGGCGGCGTAGATCGAGCATGTCGATTAGCCCCTGGGGTCGTAGGTCAAAGTGCTGGCGCACCAGGTCTGCGATCGCCCCATCGGCAATCTTACCCGTACCAAAAGTATTGATCGAGATCGACGTCGGCTGAGCCACCCCGATCGCATAGGACACCTGAATTTCGCAGCGATCGGCCAGACCCGCCGCCACAATGTTTTTGGCTACGTAGCGCCCCGCGTAGGCCGCCGAGCGATCGACCTTGGTGGGGTCTTTGCCCGAGAAAGCACCGCCGCCGTGGCGAGCCATGCCACCGTAGGTATCGACAATGATTTTGCGCCCGGTGAGGCCGCAGTCACCCACCGGCCCACCAATGATGAACTGCCCCGTGGGGTTGATGTGGTACTGGGTCGCTGCATGCAGCCACTGACTGGGCAGCACCGGCTTAATAATTTCCTCCATCACGGCTTCACGGATGTCGGCCTGGGAGATATCAGGATCGTGCTGGGTCGAGAGCACCACCGCTTCCACCGCCACCGGTCGATAATTTTCGTAGCGGAGGGTGATCTGGCTCTTAGCGTCGGGGCGTAGCCAAGGCAAAACCTTGTGCTTGCGTAGGTGAGCCTGGCGCTCTACTAACCGATGAGAGTAGTAGATGGGAGCAGGCATGAGGGTGTCGGTCTCGTTGGTGGCGTAGCCAAACATCAACCCCTGGTCGCCCGCGCCCAGATCTTTGTCGGTGGCCACATCAACTCCCATGGCAATGTCCGACGACTGCTTGCCAATGGCATTGAGCACCGCGCAAGAAGCGCCGTCAAAGCCGACGTCAGAGCTGTCGTAACCAATGCCCAAAATCACATTGCGCACAATGTCTTCGAGATCGACGTAGGTATTGGTGCGCACTTCCCCAGCAATGACGGCCATACCGGTTTTGACCAGGGTTTCAACTGCTACGCGGGCATGCAGGTCTTCCTTGAGAATGGCGTCTAAAACAGCGTCGGAGATTTGGTCAGCCATTTTGTCGGGATGGCCCTCAGACACCGACTCAGAGGTAAAAATACTGTATTCACTCATGAAATAGGCCCAACCAGTGGCAAAAACAGATTGGCAAAGTCAGCCGAGGCCGCTTCGCAATCCAAAGTTTATCAAAGTTTAGTGGAGATGCCGGGGATTCTGGTCTTGGCCGCTGGGGGAGGGGCGATCGCGCTTTACCTCCTCCCTAGCCCAGCACGGCTGCCGCCGCCCCATCCATCAGCCCCTGGGCTTTTTGCTGCATGGTCTTGAAAATGTTGTAGAACCCGTTGGCCCGCGATGGGGTGAGGCTGACATCGAGCTGGGTGTCTTTAATAAAGTCGGGGGTGAGGGCGACGATCTCGCTCGGGGGTAGCCCGTTGAGCGCCTTGATCAGCAGCGCCACCAGCCCTTTGGTAATCTGCGCGTCGGAGTCGGCCTGGTAGACCACTTTGCCCTCTACCAAGTCTGCCACCACAAACACCTGGGAGACACAGCCCGGCACCTTGTTTTCAGGGGTTTTGTACTCCTCAGGTAGTGGATCGAGCTTTTTGGCAAACCACAGCAGCTGCTCGTAGCGGCGCTTGGGGTCGGCGGCTTTTTGAAAGCGAGCCACTATTTTCTCGATAGACTCGGGGCGATCGGCGGGCATGGCACGTTGAGTGGGGAGACGTTCCCTGAGTAGTCTATCAGGCAAAAGGAATGGATAGGGGGTGGCAGGGGGCAGCTAGCGAGACGGCTCGAAAGATCGACTGCCGCTAAGGAGGTGTGCTTAATTACCCATCAAAAGTTATGGAGTTATGGGGGCTTTGTCTAGTAGGGCAATCATGGCGATAGTCAAAGACCGGCCCTAAGGGGCCAACGCACTTCCCTATTTACTCTTTACCTTTTCACTACCATCGCTGTCTTTGCCGCTGACAAAGCGATGGGCCACCGTCTCAGGTTGAATCGCCGATAGAATGGTATGGCCCGAGTCGGTAATAATGACGGCACGGGTGCGGCGACCGTAGGTGGCATCGACTAGCTGGCCGCGCTCACGGGCGTCGCTGATAATGCGTTTGATCGGAGCCGACTCAGGGCTGACGATGGCGATCACCCGATTGGCCGATACGATGTTGCCAAAACCGATATTGATGAGCTTGATGTCCATAATTGCTACGTGGGGGCAAGAGCGGGAGACAGCGGGGGTGAGATCAGAGGCCAGCCCAGCGAACCGGAAAACTCAGGGCATTTCTGGCCCAATGCTCCGTATTTGAGCCTAGATTGGACGTATTGCCATACTAACGAATACCGCTGGCCCTGAGGGTTAATATCGGCGAAATTTCAGTTTTCTAGGGTTTTATCCCCTGAGTTACGTCTTGCCGCTACAAAATTTCTCGACGAAGCCCTACTCACTGTTTGCCTAGAGGATTGTGCTGTGCAGCCGGTTGACTTTACTACCCTAATGGCCCTGTGCCACAGCCTTCAGGCCGACTGGGTGCCTGCCCGTTGCGAAACCGTGGTGCAGATCGACACTACTACCCTAGCCCTGGCCCTGCGCACCCTCGATCGCCGGAGTTGGCTGACGATTTCGTGGCACCCCCAGGCCGCGCGGCTGCACCTGGGGGATGCGCCCCCCAAGGGGCAAGACACCTTTACCTTTAGCCAGCAGCTCAAGCATCAGATCAATCAGCTGGCTCTGGTGGCGATCGCCCCCGTTGCCCCCTGGGAACGCGCCATCGACCTTCAGTTTGGCCCTCGCCCCGGCGACCCGCCCCAGTGGCACCTCTACGTCGAGATCATGGGCAAGTACAGCAACGTGATTTTGGCCAACGCCCAAAACCAGATCGTTACCGCCGCCCACCAGGTCAGCGACCAGCAGTCGCGGGTGCGACCGATTCAAACCGGTGACCTCTACGTGCTGCCCCCCGCTCTGATGAATACGCTGCCCAGCCTGGGAGAAGCCCAAGCCTCGTGGCAGGAGCGGGTGAGTCTGGTGCCGACGACGCTGAAAAAAATGCTGATGCAGAGCTACGGAGGGCTGAGTTCGTCGCTGGTGCGATCGCTCCTCACCGCCGCCCACCTCACTCCCGACCAAGCCGCCGACACCCTCACCCAAGCCGACTGGGATCGACTGTTTGGGGTCTGGCAGCAGTGGCTGACCGGCCTCGACAAAGGCGAGTTTTTCCCCGGCTGGACAGAGGACGGGTATACGGTGCTGGATTGGGATGCGATCGCCCCCGCTCCCGACATCCACACCCTGCTCCGGCAATACTACGACCGCGAACTGCACCTGCAACAGTTCGATCGCCTGCAAAACCAGATTCAGCAGAAGCTCAAGGGCGTGCTGGGCAAGCTGCGGCAAAAAGCCAGCACCTTTGCCCAGCGCCTCGACCAGTCGGCCACCGCCGACCAGCAGCGCCAGCGGGCCGACCTGCTCATGGCCTACAGCCACCAGTGGCAGCCCGGCATGACCCAGATGACCGTGGCCGATTTTGAGACCGGCCAGCCCGTCGCCCTGGCCATCGACCCCGACAAAACCGCCATTCAGCAGGCCCAGCGCCTCTACAAACAGCACCAAAAGCTCAAGCGCGCCAAGGATGCCGTCGCTCCTTTGCTGGCGGAAGTGCAGGCCGAACTCACCTACCTTGAACAGGTGGAGGCGGCTCTGACCCAGATTCCCACCTACACTGAACCGGCAGATCTAGAGGCTTTAATAGACATCCGCAACGAGCTGATTCAGCAGAGCTACATTGCCTCTCCCGACTACCGCCTGGCGGAGCGCAAGGATACTGACGCAGGTTTTCGCCAGTTTCATACCCCCGAAGGGCTGCCGGTGCTGGTGGGCCGCAACAACCGCCAAAACGACCTGCTGATCTCCACCGTGGCCGCTGACTACGACCTCTGGTTCCACACCCAGGAGATTCCGGGTAGCCATGTGCTGCTGCGCCTGGGGGCGGGGCAGGCGGCCAGCGATCGCGATCTGGCCTACGTCGCCGACCTAGCGGCCTACTTTAGCCGCGCCCGCCAAGCCGACCAGGTGCCCGTGGTTTACACCCAGCCCCGCCACGTCTATAAGCCCAAGGGCGCCCGCCCCGGCATGGTGATCTACAAACACGAGACCGTGATCTGGGGCCAACCCCGCCGGGTAGAGGCAGGGCTGGGTGAGCTGAAAGCCTGACAGACCTTCAACCCACCGGGCAAAGATTTCTACTGGCGAGCCTCTAGCACCACCGGGCTGACCAGCCCCCAGTGGGGGTTGCCCTCGCCAGTGGTGAGGCTGACCCAGCCCAGCCCTTCGCTGGTGCCCACCCAAATTTTGTTGCCAGTGTTGGGCGACAGCGACAGAATGCGGCTAGAGGGCAGCGACGGCACCTGCCCCAGCAGCTCGCCGCTGTCAGGGCGAATCTTAAACAGGCCCGTGGTGGTACCCACCCAGAGATTGCCGGCCTGGTCAAACTCCGCAGATTGGATGCTGCGATCGCGCATAGATCCAACCGATCGCACCAGCTCAGCCCGAATCGGATCTACTACGAGCAGCCCGCTGGCGGTGCCCACCCACAGATTGCCCCTGGGGCCAAGGGTGATGGACTGCACCGCGCCCCCAGGCAGGTTGCCCACCTCCCGCACCGGAAAGGCGTTGGCAGTATTGATCTGCACCAGGCCATTGAGGGTGCCTACCCAGAGATTGTTGCGCCCGTCGAGGGCCAGGGCGTTGGCGCTGACGCCGGGCAGCCGCTGTACGGTGGTCATCAGCAGACCGCGATCGGGGCTGATCATGGCTAAGCCGCGATCGGTGCCGGCCCAGAGAAAGCCGCGATGGTCGATCAAAAGCGACAGAATCCGGTTAGAGGGCAGGGTAAAATTTTGCGCCGTAATCGCGTTGGTGCGCGGATCTACCCGCACCAGGCCGTCAAAGGTACCGACCCAGATGCGGCCCACCCGATCTTGCGCCAGAGCCTCAAGGGTACGGCTCGGCATTCTCACCCGCTGGATCACACGCCCGGTTTCAGGGTTGATGCGAGACAGCCCGGCCCAAGAGCCCACCCACAAGTCGCCAGTAAAGTCGGGCTGGAGGGCAGTGACGCGGTAGTCAGCGGCGATGGGAGCCTGGGCCAGCAGGGCTGGGACTAGGGGATCTGGCCCCGAGCTTGTGGCTGGGTCGGGGGTCGGGGGATAGAGGCTCCCATTTGGCAGCATTAGCGACGACAGGGTCACCGATGATAGAACGAGCAGGCTCAGCATAGTCTCTCCCCACGGTTTGCGGTGGCGTGTAACAGCCCCTAATCGATTTGCCCTGATGGGTTGCCCTTTAAGGCTTTAGGGCACCTCAGCGTTAAAGTATATCGACAATTCCGGGGGGTGGCTTAGCAATCCAATATTTGTTGACCTGCACGTCTCGGCCATCAAGACTGGCTGGCTTCAAAGAACTTGAGAAAGCCTTACCTGGGTTCACCTTGATACATAATTTTTAGTTATGAATATATACAGATCTTCCAAAACTAAACTTATCCAATCGCTGATAGTATGCTAACCATACGGTAATTAAAAATACTGAAAGCGCTTGCAAGGCA
Source organism: Pseudanabaena sp. PCC 9330 (assembly GCF_055795045.1). Lineage (NCBI taxonomy): Bacteria > Bacillati > Cyanobacteriota > Cyanophyceae > Pseudanabaenales > Pseudanabaenaceae > Pseudanabaena > Pseudanabaena sp. PCC 9330. The sequence goes on from NZ_JAYFES010000076.1 coordinate 22,252, forward strand.
TCTGTTTTGAAGAATGCTTTGGTATTTCTACTCGTCTCAGATTGACGTGGACTGACCGGGGCTTGGGCTGACCAAAAGCTTCCTTGATCGAGGAAGCTTGTTTTGTGCGGCTGGGCTACAGGGGTTCGCTAGAGGGATTTCTTAGATTCACAGGAAGGGAGACATGTCTTACTCTCAGACAACAACTCAATCAAAAGCTGGCTACAGCGCCGGGGTTAAGGACTACAAACTGACCTACTACACCCCGGACTACACGCCCAAGGATACCGACATTCTGGCGGCGTTCCGGATGACCCCCCAGCCTGGCGTGCCGCCCGAAGAGTGCGCCGCCGCTGTGGCCGCTGAATCGTCGACCGGTACCTGGACCACGGTGTGGACCGACCTCTTGACCGACATGGATCGCTACAAGGGTCGTTGTTACGACATTGAGCCCGTGCCCGGCGAAGACAATCAGTACATCTGCTATGTCGCCTACCCCCTCGACCTGTTCGAGGAAGGCTCGGTCACCAACCTGCTGACTTCCCTGGTGGGCAACGTGTTTGGCTTTAAAGCCCTGCGCGCCCTACGCCTCGAAGATCTGCGCATTCCCGTCGCCTACCTAAAGACCTTCCAAGGGCCTCCCCACGGCATTCAGGTAGAGCGCGATCGCCTCAACAAGTACGGTCGTCCCCTGCTGGGTTGCACCATTAAGCCCAAGCTCGGTCTGTCGGCTAAAAACTATGGCCGCGCCGTGTACGAGTGCCTGCGTGGTGGTCTCGACTTCACCAAAGACGACGAGAACATCAACTCCCAGCCCTTCCAGCGCTGGCGCGATCGCTTCTTGTTTGTGGCCGACGCCATTCACAAGTCCCAGGCTGAAACCGGTGAGATCAAGGGTCACTACCTCAACGTCACCGCCCACACCTGCGAAGAGATGCTGAAGCGGGCTGAGTACGCCAAAGAACTCAACATGCCCATCATCATGCATGACTTCTTGACCGCTGGCTTTACCGCCAACACCACTCTGTCGCACTGGTGCCGCGACAACGGTGTGCTGCTGCACATTCACCGCGCCATGCACGCGGTGATCGACCGTCAAAAGAACCACGGCATTCACTTCCGCGTGCTGGCCAAGTGCCTGCGCATGTCCGGTGGTGACCACATCCACACCGGTACCGTTGTGGGCAAGCTAGAGGGCGATCGCGCTGGCACCCTGGGCTTTGTAGACCTGCTGCGCGAAAACTACGTTGAGCAAGACAAGTCTCGCGGTATCTACTTCACCCAAGACTGGGCGTCTCTGGCTGGCGTCATGGCCGTGGCCTCTGGCGGTATCCACGTATGGCACATGCCCGCCCTGGTAGAAATCTTCGGTGACGACTCGGTGCTGCAGTTTGGTGGTGGTACTCTGGGCCACCCCTGGGGCAACGCACCAGGTGCAGCCGCTAACCGCGTAGCTCTCGAAGCTTGCGTTCAGGCCCGTAACGAAGGCCGTGACCTCGCCCGTGAAGGCGGCGACATCATTCGCGAAGCCTGCAAGTGGTCGCCTGAGCTGGCTGCTGCCTGCGAACTGTGGAAGGAAATCAAGTTCGAGTTTGACACCGTTGACACCATCTAGATGGCTAGTCGGTACTGCGGTACCGGCTAGGTCGCGGCCTAGGGTGCGTTGGTCAGTCCATTGATTTGTAGGGTTCCAAAATTTCTGAAGAATGCTGCATAAGTTACCGAATCTGCAAACTATTCGGGCTTAGATCAGGGCTACCAACCGCTCCCGTAGCGGGGTCTACGTCAATCGTTCGAGAGACACCGATGATGGACCTTAAGCAATCGGCTAAAGAGACCGCTAAGGTGCTCACCAGCTACCTGACGTTTCAGGCTGTAAAAACGGTGCTAAACCAGCTTAAGGAAACCAACCCCGCCCGCGCCTATTGGCTCAATGCGTTCTCAACTAAAGAAGCGCTTCAGGATGGCGAAGCCTACCTGAGTGCCCTCCTAGAAGAAAGCGCAGATCTGGCAATTCGAGTGATGACCGTACGGCAGCACATTGCAGAAGGTATCTGCGAGTTTTTGCCCGAGATGGTGGTCACCAGCATCCAGCAGGCCAATATGGAACACCGCCGCCAGCATCTAGAGAACATGACTCAGTTGGGCAACGCCGACCACGTAGTGGATTCTGAACTGGTCCTAGAGCAGGATGTTCAGCAAGAGTCTGCCGCTGATGGGGAGTCAGCCCCTGAGTAACTCGATTTCTACTCTCCACAATCTCCTCTGTTTACGGCTTTTGCCGATTCACGATTAGTTAACCCAGCGAGGAACTATGAAAACTCTGCCTAAAGAGCGTCGTTTTGAAACGATGTCCTACCTGCCCCCCCTGAGCGATGCTCAGATCGAGCGGCAAATTTCCTACATTCTCAAACAAGGCTACTTCCCCGCCGTTGAGTTTGACGAAGAGTCGAACCCCGAGACCTACTATTGGACCCTCTGGAAGCTGCCCCTGTTCAACGCCACCTCCACCCAAGAGGTGCTAGCCGAAGTGCAGGCCTGCCGCTCTGAGTACTCCAACTGCTACATCCGTGTAGTGGGCTTTGACAACGTCAAGCAGTGCCAGGTCGCTAGCTTCATCGTGCACAAGCCCGGTGCTACCAGCGGCGGCTACCGCTACTAAGTTCTGACCTGTAATGGGTTAGACAACGAGCCAAAGGGCGGAGAGGTTTTCCTCTCCGCCCTTTATGCGTTTCCCATGTACTCTGCTTCCCCATCCAGGGTGAGCCCTTAGCTACAGGCGAAGTCTTTTGGGCAAAATCTGGCATGCTAGCGATGTATCGCAGAGGGCAAAGTGCTCTATGGGCAACTCTGAAGAGGCTCTTACTCTCTTGCAAACAGCGCCCCGTGACCTACAGGCTTTGGCTGAGATACTAAATTGTGAAGTATTTGTCCATGAAGTCTTTAGCTTTCATGGGCAAAATGCGATTAAAAGATCACTTAGCACTTAAGGTGTGGTCTCCTACTTTGGAGGAGACAGGCGCAAAACATATACGAAGCCAACGCCTTTAATTAAACCACCTAGTAATCCCATAAACAGAGCGTCTCTTTCTGTCGGAAGATGTAATACTGAAATAATTGAAAATGACTCTCCATTTGAACCTTGAGCAAATATACTGCCCAACAAAACAGCAACCACAAAAGCTACAATTCTAATTAATGTCCAGCCCACTGAAAAAGATGAAAAGGGTTTAATAACTCGACTCTGGAATAGGCCTATCGCAGCCTCAATAATTACGAAGCCTAAGGGGCTAATGGACAACAATAAGATAGATATAGGCAGCACAAGTACCAGCGTTGAAAGAATGCTGAGGCTCCACAATAGTCCTCTAGTCAATGTTTCTTTCCAGCTTTTGGTCAACCAGTAAAAATGTAGGCAGAATAGAAAAAATTCTCCTATTGCTAATAGCAATGTAGCAAACCAAAGAAAGGATGACGAGTCGTGCCAGGCTCGGTAGTAAGTTTGACCGAGGAGAGCACTCTGATACAGAGCCAGCATGGTAGCCAGCACCCAACCCATGCAAAGCAAGAGTCGATACGTTTGAGCACGGTACGTTGCTTCATGGTTCATTTGTCTCAGTCATCCAATTGCAGGCTCAATAAGTAGAGTGGCCAATGCCCACCGCCCAATTTGTTCTCCTAGCGGTTCCCCGCTTTAGTCTCAGCCCGGAGAGGTTATAAAGGCATTTTGGGTTAAGTTTTTGCCGGGCAAAAAGTAAGGCTGGCGGTTCCTACCCTACAGAGCCGGATCGCAGCGAATTTCGACCATAAAGCCGTCGGGGTCGTAAAAATAGACCCCGCGCCCGGTGGGGCGGGTGACCGGGCCGTGGGCAACGGAAATTTGATTGGCCGCTAGCACCGCCAGGGCGGCATCAAACTGGGCCGGGTCAATGTCAAAGGCCAGGTGGTAGGCACGGGTGAAAGATTTATCGGGGTCAGGGTCAGGGGGTTCCAGGTCTGGAGCCCCGAATAAATCGAGAATCAGCCCGTCAGGCAGTATAAAGTTGGCCACTTTGCCCGTGGTAACTAGGTCTTTCAAGGTGTCGTCTACCTCGTCACCGGTCAGCTCTCGCAGCCCCAGCAGCCCGCCGTAGAACTGGCGCGAGGCCGCCATATCCTTCACGTTCAGCGCCAGGTGGTGAATGCGGCGCAGTTGACCAGGGCGTAGGGCGGGAGGTATGGGCGAGGCGGGGCTCATCGAGTTCGTCCGAAAACGGGGCAGCGTATGATAGAAATCCTACCGCGCTCAAGCCTACTACCATCGCTGACCAAACCCTAGAGCTGACTGTCGAAACGACTGACCCCGATCGCCTCGATCGCTGGCTCACCGCCAATGTTAAAGAACTCTCCCGCAACCGGGTGCAAAAGCTGATCGACTGGGAGTACGTGCAGATCAACGGCCAGCTCTGCACCAACAAAAAAGAGGCGGTACAGAGGGGCGATCGCATCCACCTCACCATCCCCGAGCCTCGCCCCCTAGCGCTCATGCCCGAGGCCATTCCCCTCGACATTCTCTACGAAGACGAGCACCTGATTATCATCAACAAGCCCGCCGGGCTGGTGGTGCACCCCGCCCCCGGCAACATGAGCGGCACCCTAGTCAACGCGGTGCTGGCCCACTGCGGCGATCAGCTACTGGGCATTGGCGGCGTGCAGCGCCCCGGCATTGTGCACCGGTTAGATAAAAATACGACGGGGGCGATCGTGGTTGCCAAAACCGACCTGGCCCACAGCCAGCTTCAGGCCCAGATGAAGGCCAAAACCGCCCGGCGCGAATATCTGGGCATAATCTACGGCGCGCCCAAGAGCGACTCGGGCACCATCGACGCGCCCCTGGGTCGCCACCCGATCGATCGCAAAAAAAACGCCGTAGTTCCCCTTGAAAAAGGCCGCACTGCCGTCACCCACTGGCAGGTAGAAGAGCGCCTAGGCAACTTTTCACTGCTGCGCTTTCGGTTAGAAACGGGCCGTACCCACCAGATCCGGGTCCACAGCACCCACATGGGCCACCCCCTGGTGGGCGACCCCACCTACGGCTCAGGCCGCGACGTGGGAGTGAAATTACCTGGACAAGCGCTCCACGCTGAACGACTAGAGCTGCGCCACCCGGCCACCGGGGAAACAGTGGTAGCGATCGCCCCTCTACCCGCTCACTTCGTCAAACTGCTGGCAGTGCTGAGAAGTCGATCGACATAGACCTCCGTAGTGGGCATGGCCAAGGTGGCTGGGCTGACCGACTAGGTCGTTCAATTGCTGCCCTAGCCTGATCAACCCCGTCCAGAGATCAAGTTTTGCCCGTGGAAAAACGCCCGACTCTGAACTGGACTTGTACAGCCTCGCCAGCGCCGTTAAAGAGCGCCAACTAGCGTTGCACCCACCGAGCGAGTGTAGTCTCGGCCATCGTAGGTCAATACCACCATGGGCTCTTGCCCTGATAGATCCACCGATTTCACCCGAATTCTTCCAGCGGCTAGCATATCTCCCTGGAAGACGCGGCGGCTGACGGTGCTGCCAGGCTCGGTGACAATAACGCTGACGGTGCTACCCACCTGCACCACGCCAGTGACCGCCACTTGATCGACCAGATTTTGGAAGGCCGGGCTACCGGTAGGAGCCACAGCGATCTCCGTCGGGCTAGGGGGCACTGCTCCGGGCAAGAAGGGGGCGGGCAGACTGGGCAGAGCAACGGGCTGCACCATGGCCTGGGGTAGCGAGGGGAGCCCCTGGGTAGAGGCAACGGGCACCATGGGCAGATTTTGGGTGGCGATCGCGGGGGGCGCTGGGGTCAGTAGTGATGCTGCTGGGTTGGGGCGTGGCCCAGCAGGGGCGGGCAGCACCACCGAAGCAAAGGGGTCAGGACGCCCAGCGGTCACCGTCTCTACCCGAGCCTGGGATGAGGTGGAGCGCAACAGACTGGGATCGGCTAAACGTAGCGGGCCAGAGGCGGCCAGAAAAGGCTGAGATTGGAAAGGGGTGGCGGCTTCGCTAGCGGCGGGCACCGACGGCTCTTGCAGGGAGGTTGACCCGTCGGGCTGCACGTCAGACGTAGCCTCACCGTCAGCGACGACATCGCCGCGATCAGAGGTGGCGGTAGTCAGCTTGAGGGCAGCGCCCCCAGCTACGGCTAGTACTAAACCGCTGGCGATCGCCCCATAGAGCTTACGTTTTGCCAATCCCTGAAGCTTGGTATCCCCAGCTGGTTGAGCCCCAGCTGGTTGAGATTTTACAGAGTAAGTCATTGCAGCATCTCCCCACAGTTCTCCCCTAAAGTAGCGAATTCCTGGGAAAGTGGCGCATTTTTTTACTGTCTCCAGCCCCAGACAACTCAACTTCCGAGCCATTTACCCACTTTTGGGCTGGTGCCATGGGTCTTAAAGCTAGTCTCCAGGGTTGCATGTGGTCGCCCCTACTAGCTCTGGCGTTGGTGCTGTAGCGTCTGCAATTGCAGCAGCAGTGCCTCGGCTTCGGCTTGCAAATGGAGCAATTCCACCTGCTGGTTGGGGGGGTAGGGCGATTCGCGCACTTCGATCCAGCAGATTTTTTCGTCGGCAGCGGGGGCGGTTTCGCGACTCGCAGGTGCAGCAGTTAGCCTATCGCGACGGGCATCGCCAGCGGGCTGCTGGGGAGAGTCTGATAAGGCGCTTATCTGAGCAGTAGAGCCGTCCACAGGGGCATTCATGGCGATTTATTATAGAGAATTGTACTCAGTCAGAAAGTTAAGGCATTTTAACCATTCTGTCCAGAGGACAACCTTAAACCACACCGCCATCGTCAGCCGATCAGACCTAGGGCAGTTTACAAACTGGTTGAGACGGTCAGGGGCCATGCCTAAATGGGCCGCCCCGGCTACAGCGATCGCGGCTAGTCAGTGGCGACGGGCATAAGCTACGTGCTGATCACCGCTCTATCTGGCTTCTCATGGCGGCCTCAGACTGGGACATGGAGCTGAGATTTGGACCTGCGACCGCGAAAACTACTCATCACTGGGGTCGAGGGTCGCGGTAAACTAAAGAACACATACTGCTGAAACTGGGCTAGCAGTCAGATGCCCTCAGTTCAGCGTTCCCTACAACGTCGACCTACCGTGACCCTAAGCGTAAACCATCCTGCTGCTGCCCCCTCTATCGATGCGCCTCGGCTCCAGACTGGGGGGCTACAGCCTTGGCCTGGGTTGATCGAGGCCTATCGGCCCTACCTGCCAGTGTCCGATCAGACTCCGGTGGTGACTCTGTGCGAGGGCAATACCCCGCTCATCCCTATGCCGGTCTTGGCCCAGCACGTTGGCAAAGACGTCAAGGTTTGGGTCAAGTACGACGGCCTCAACCCTACCGGCAGCTTCAAAGATCGGGGCATGACCATGGCCATCTCCAAGGCCAAAGAGGCCGGGGCTGAAGCTGTGATTTGCGCTAGCACCGGCAACACCTCCGCCGCCGCTGCTGCCTATGCTCGCCGGGGCGGTATGCGGGCTTTTGTACTGATTCCCGATGGCTATGTGGCTCTGGGTAAATTGGCCCAGGCGCTGCTTTACGGAGCTGAGGTACTGGCCATCAACGGCAATTTTGACGACGCCTTGACCATGGTGCGCGAGTTGGCCAAAGATTACCCCATCACCTTGGTTAACTCGGTCAACCCCTACCGGCTAGAAGGGCAAAAAACCGGAGCCTTTGAGATTGTCGATGCCCTAGGCGACGCCCCTGACTGGCTGTGTATTCCTGTGGGCAACGCGGGCAACGTCACCGCCTACTGGATGGGCTTTTGTGAGTACCACCAGCAGCGCAAGTGTGGTCAACTGCCGCGCATGATGGGCTTTCAGGCGGCAGGGGCCGCGCCCCTCGTGAGCGGCCACAGGGTGAGCAATCCCCAAACCCTCGCTACCGCCATTCGCATCGGCAACCCCGCCAGCTGGACCAAGGCCGAAGCCGTGCGCGACGCCAGCCAGGGCGAGTTTAACGCAGTCACTGACGAAGAAATTCTTTCAGCCTACCGGCTGCTGGCCCTGGAGGGCGTATTCTGTGAACCCGCCAGTGCGGCTTCTGTGGCTGGGTTGCTGAAGGTTAAAGATCAGGTGCCTGCTGGGGCCAATATTGTTTGCGTACTGACCGGCAACGGCTTAAAAGACCCCGATACCGCGATCGCCCACAGCAACAACCAGGTCAAGGGCGGCCTCAACCCCGACCCCGTCACTGTCGCTAAGGCGATGGGGTTCTAGCTAGGGTTAATTGTCGCTGCCGCTGTTCTAGTTCTCACCTGTGGCAGCAGCAGAGAGCCTAAGCTCAATGGCCATCGCGTTATATTTCAAGCCTGCCCATAATCTCCCCATCTGGAATTTTAACTGCGGCCGTTGTAGCCACTGCTGGAGAGTGTGAACGTCCCTCCAAAACAACAACGATCCCTTACCCTGGCCTAGCGCTGGGGTATTTTTTTGGATTCGGCAATGGTGGCATAGGCGTCAGCTATTTCCCTCTGGCATGCGGCTATCACTGCGGGGCTGACCGGATTGGGCCTGGGGCCAAATGGTCTTAAGCCGTTCTAAGAAGGCGTATACCGGCGGTGACAGGAGGGCATCGCCCAGCACAATCATGCCAATGACCCGCTCTAGGGGCTGGGGCAACTCAGCCACCTGTAGTCCAGCCGGAATCGGCTCTGCCGCCAGTGAGGCCATAATGGTGGCCCCCAGACCTCGCTCTACCATGCTCAGAATGGTGGAATCTTCTCGTACTACGTAGGCCGGCTGCACCTGCTGCCCCCAGCGGTGCAGCAGACGGTCGATGTACTGGCGATCGCCGTCGTCGGTGGGGGGCAAAATCAGCGGGTAGGCGGCCAGTTCTTCCCAGGTCAGGGGCTGGGACAACACCTGGGAACCGGGGGGGCGCAGGCAGATATAGCGATCGCGCAGCAGCTCCCACTGGTCAAACTCATCGCGGGTGGGCAGGTAGGTAAAGCCGACGTCGGCCTTGCCCTGGCGCAGATCGCTCTCCACCATTTCATAGTGCGATTTTTCGTCAATGGCGATGGCCACGCCGGGGTACTGCTGGCGAAACTGGCGAATCACCTCCGGCAGAATATGGGTGGCAACGCTGCGAAAGGCCGCAATACGCACCTCTCCGGTCTGCAAACCTTTGGCTTCCTCTGCCTTGTGGCAAAGGCTGTGGAGTGATCGCAGCACCTGCCGCGCCTCATCTGTGATCTGCTCACCCACCGGGGTCAGCACTGCCCCCTGACGGCCCCGGTGCAGCAGCGATACCCCCAGCTCTTCCTCAAGGGTGGCGATGGCGTGGCTCACCGCCGACTGCGACAGTTCCATGTGCAGGGCGGCGTCGCTAAAGGAGCCATGGTCGGCAATGGTCACCAGCGCCCGCAGCTGCGAGAGTTTGAGGCGGTGGGGGTCAGCTTTGGCCATGGTGCTGCGGGAAACTCAGGGTTGCTAGCATCTCTACCACGTAACTCGGGGTCAGGTCTGTTATGCGACTCAGCACTCCCTGGGCGCCAGCTGCCCCTAGGGAGTGCTGATAGCTCTGGCGGTAGGCCTCGTCGGCATTGACGATATGAGGGGGCAGCACGCCAATGGCCAGCCAGGGCCGCAGAGGGGCTATCGTCTGAGTCTGTCTAGCCTGTACTACGGTTTGCATATCGGCTACAGTATCGCCTGCGTAGATCACCGGGGTAGTGGCCGGCAGCTGATATTGCTGGGTCAAGGCTTTCACCACGGCCAGCAGCCCGGTGGGGTCGGGCTTGCCGGGGGCGTCTTCCATAGCTACCAGCACCGGATCGGCTAACCCCAGCCGACGCTGGAGCACAAAGCTGGCTGAGCCTTGGGTGGCACCGCTAAAAAAGCCCGAAATGATGCGATCGCGGTGTAGCTCCTCAAAATATCCCCGATCTACCAGCAGCGGCTCTTGGGTAATGTAGCCCGTCCACTGGCCGGGGTCGTCAAGGTTTGGCCCCCGGTAGCGCCGCTGAAAGAAGTCCACGATCTCGTCGTAGTTGAGGGCCATGGCCTCCCGAGGCTTACCCTGAGCCTCAAAGTAGCGGTACACCAGCTCCTGGGAGCCCTCCCAGTCATTGTTCCACCGCCCTTCGCCCTTCAGGTTGTCAATATCTTCAGGGGTGGGGCGGTACTGACCATCGGTAAATGCTTCAACGGTATCTGCCAGAGCGCGGCGGTAAGAATTGCCCACATCCCGCAGTACGCCATCAATGTCAAAGACTGCGATCGCTAGCGGATCAGCCAAAAAAGTCATAGAACATCCATAGGGGGTAGAGTGCAAGACGGCAAGGTGATAAAATTATAGACTGTAGTATTTTTGGAATTGCAGCGGAGGTCTACTTGTCCAGATTTGTCCTAAAAGTACTCTGGCTCGAAAAAGACGTTGCGCTGGCAGTTGATCAGGTGGTAGGCAAGGGCACCAGCCCGCTCACCTCTTACTTCTTCTGGCCCCGTAACGACGCCTGGGAACAAATGAAAACCGAGCTTGAAAGCAAGCCCTGGATCGAAGAAGAGGAGCGGGTTGAAATTCTCAACCAGGCAACCGAGATTATCAACTATTGGCAGGAAGAAGGGAAGGGTAAACCCCTGACCGAGGCCCAAGATCGCTTCCCCGAAATTACCTTTACCGGTAGTTCGTGATACGCCAAGCTAAGATAATGGCAATCTTGGCCAACAGTTAAGGAATCTTGTTTCCCAAAGAAAGGGGCTACTGATACATCAGTAGCCCCTTTCTTTGATCGGTGATTGTTGGAGACAGCGCCAGGTTAAGCACTAGGCTTACTTTAGCCCACCGGCAGCCTGCAACCGCGCCCGAGCACGCTTGAGAGCCTGGCGAGCCTGAATCGTGGCCTGCTTATCTTCGGTATCAACTTCGCTCAGGTGAGTTTCGGCCTCTTGGAAGGCGATTTGAGCCTTGGCGGTATCGATGGTGTCGCCCCGCTCAGCACCATTGACCAAGATGATCAACTCGTCTTTGTCAATCTCAGCAAAGCCGCCCATAAGAGCAATGGGAACCCACTCTTTATCAGCTTTCACCCGCATCACCCCCACATCTAGGGCGGTGAGCAGCGGTGCGTGGCCAGCCAAAATGCCTAACTGACCAGTGGTGCTGGGCAGAATGACCTCCTCTGCCTCCGAGTCCCAGACGGTCTTGTCTGGGGCAATTACACGAACGGTTAATGCCATAGCACAGCTTAAAATAGGAACTAGACAAACACCAAACCCAGCCATAAAGCGCTTCTGCGAGAAGATCGCCAGGTTTATGGTGGGCTCGGCCCATGACAAATAGCTGGGGAGAGGAATAGCTCCGCTCCCCAGCCGTAGCGATTACTTCTCAGCTTTGAGTTTCTCAGCTGCCTCTAGCACCTCTTCAATGCCACCCTTGAGGTAGAAGCACTGCTCAGGAATCTCGTCTAGCTCACCAGAGAGAATCTGATTGAAGGCCTTGATGTTGTCTTCGAGGGAGACGTACTTGCCGGGGGCACCAGTAAATACCTCGGCCACAAAGAAAGGCTGAGAGAGGAAGCGCTCAATCTTACGCGCCCGAGCCACCACAGTGCGATCGTCTTCAGACAGCTCATCTAGGCCGAGAATGGCGATGATGTCTTGCAGCTCTTTGTAGCGCTGGAGGGTCGACTGCACGGCGCGGGCGGTGCGGTAGTGCTCTTCGCCCACAACGCTGGGCTGAAGCATGGTAGAAGCTGAGTCAAGGGGATCTACAGCAGGGTAAATACCCTTGGAGGCCAGAGCACGGGACAGTACCGTTGTGGCGTCAAGGTGGGCAAAGGTGGTAGCCGGAGCGGGGTCGGTGAGGTCGTCTGCAGGTACGTACACCGCCTGAATGGAGGTGATAGAACCTTCCAGGGTCGAGGTGATACGCTCTTGCAGGTCGCCCATGTCGGTGCCCAAGGTGGGCTGGTAGCCCACAGCGGAGGGCATGCGGCCCAGCAGCGCAGACACTTCAGAACCGGCCTGCACAAACCGGAAAATATTGTCGATAAACAGCAGAACGTCTTGCTTGTTGACGTCACGGAAGTACTCGGCCATGGTCAGGGCCGAGAGAGCTACCCGCATGCGGGCACCGGGGGGCTCGTTCATCTGGCCGTAGACTAGGGCGACCTTAGATTTGCCGAGGTCGTCGGCGTTGATCACGCCCGACTCGATGAATTCGTTGTAGAGATCATTGCCTTCGCGGGTGCGCTCGCCCACGCCGCCAAACACTGACACACCACCGTGCTCTTTAGCAATGTTGTTAATCAGTTCTTGGATAAGTACGGTTTTGCCCACACCCGCACCGCCAAACAGACCCACTTTGCCGCCGCGACGGTAGGGAGCTAGCAGATCAATAACTTTAATCCCAGTTTCAAACACTGAGGGCTGGGTTTCTAGCTCAGTAAATTTTGGTGCTGAGCGGTGGATAGGGGAGGTGGTGTCAACGTTGACAGGCCCCTTTTCATCCACAGGCTCACCCAGGACGTTGAAGATACGGCCCAGGGTAGCGGCACCGACGGGCACGCTAATGGGGGCGCCGGTATCGACCACTTCCATGCCGCGTACCAAGCCGTCGGTAGTGCTCATCGAGACGGCCCGCACCTGAGAGTCGCCCAGAAGCTGTTGCACTTCGCAGGTGACGGCAACGTCATTGCCAGCGGAGTTTTTGCCCTGCACCTTGAGAGCGTTGTAAATCTTGGGCATTTCGCCAGCCGGAAACTTAATGTCTACGACGGGACCAATGACTTGCGTGACGTAACCAACGTTTGTTTTTTCTGCTGTGGTGACCATGCCTTGCGCCTATCTCGTATGATCAGCTGTTTAGGGCGCTTTATCGAGTGACTGTTACGTTTTAAAGCGCCAACATTCAGAGTATCACTAGAGCGTTACCGCCTACGACGATTGCGCTGACTTTATCGAAACCTCTGAAACTCAGGATTAGGCTGAGCTCAGCGATCGCAGTTAGCCAGTCACATCAGTCCGTAACCTCAGGCAGAACGTCTTTGCTGGTTTCCCGCCATTCTGGTCTTAACCAAAGGATTAAGTTCTGCGCCTAAAATGCCCGATCAACCACCCTTGGGGCGAGAAAACACTATGGCTAAAGCTGACCTGGCGGAGCAGAGCACCAATCTCGACGATCCTCGCTACTACATCAATCGTGAGGTCAGCTGGCTGGGTTTTAATGAGCGGGTGCTGCACGAAGCCCTCGACCCCCGCACGCCGCTGCTAGAGCGGCTGAAGTTTTTGGCGATCTACAGCTCTAACCTTGACGAGTTTTTTATGGTGCGCATCTCTGGGGTGATGGAGCAGGCGGAGGCAGGGGTGCATCCTGAGACCCCTGACCAGACGTCGCCGACTAAGCAGCTAGAGATCATGCGATCGCACCTGGTTGAAAAGATTGGCCTCCAGCACCGCACGTTTGAGCAAGACCTGCGCCCTGCCCTCACCGAGCACGGGGTTTACCTCCAAAACTACGCCGATCTCACCGAAGAGCAGCGCGCTTACCTCAAAGACTACTTTGAGAAACGCATCTTTCCGGTGCTGACTCCCCTCAGCGTCGATCCATCGCACCCGTTTCCGCGCATGTCAAACCTGAGCCTAAACCTGGCGGTGGGGGTGGTCAACCCCGACACCGGCATTGAGCGGTTTGCTCGGGTTAAAGTGCCCAGCAGTCTACCCCGCTTTGTGGACATGCCCGAGCCCCTGCGCACCCACCAGGGCACCCCCTGCGTTTGGATTGGCGTCCCGCTAGAGCAGGTGATTGCCGCCAACCTGAGCTACCTGTTTCCCGGCATGGAAATCGTGGGGCACCATCTGTTTCGCATCACCCGCGACGCCGACTTTCCGGTGCTAGAAGATGAAGCCGATGATCTGCTGATTGCCATCGAGAAAGAGATTAGCAAGCGGCGGCTAGAAGGGTTTGTCTGTCGGCTCGAGATCGAAAGCTCGATGCCGAGCGACATCAAAGAAGGGCTGATGCGCGAACTCAAGGTGCCTCCCGATCGGGTCTATACCATTGACGGTCTGCTGAACTTGGCCGATCTGTTCTTTTTTCTGTCGATGCCGCTGCCTCAGCTAAAGGATAAGCCCTGGTCGGCTCTGGTACCCCCTCGGCTCAAGCCGGTGGTGGAGCTAGAAGATGAAGATGGCAAGGGCTATACCGAGCGCCCGCCCAGCATCTTTGCCGTTATGCGAGATGGCGATATCTTGGTGCACCACCCCTACGAATCGTTTACGGCGTCGGTGCAGGAGTTTATTACCCAGGCGGCCCACGACCCCAAGGTGCTGACCATCAAGATCACCCTCTACCGCACCTCTGGCGACTCGCCCATCGTCAAAGCTCTGATCGCAGCGGCGGCCAACCGCAAACAGGTGGTCGCCCTAGTAGAGCTCAAGGCCCGCTTTGACGAAGCCAACAATATAGAGTGGGCCAAAAAGCTAGAAGACGCCGGTGTGCACGTGGTCTACGGCATTGTGGGGCTCAAAACCCACACCAAAACCACCCTGGTGGTGCGTGAAGAGGGCGATGAAATTCGCCGCTACGTGCACATTGGCACCGGCAACTACAACCCCAAGACCTCAAAGCTCTATACCGACCTCGGCCTATTTAGCTGTCGCGATGACCTGGGGGCCGACCTCACCGATCTGTTTAATTTTCTTACCGGCTACTCACGTCAAAAGGCCTACCGCAAGCTGCTGGTGGCCCCCTATACGCTGCGCGATCGCATGGAGAGCCTCATTCGCCGCGAGATTGACCTTGCCCAGGCCGGTGGTGAGGGCAAAATCGTGGCCAAAATGAACTCTCTCGTCGATACCGCCATGATCAAGCTGCTCTACGAAGCCTCTCAGGCGGGGGTGGCGATCGACCTGATCGTGCGCGGCATCTGCTGCCTGCGTCCTGGTATCCCCGGCGTCAGCGACAACATTCGCGTGATCAGCGTCATCGGTCAGTTTCTCGAACACTCGCGCATCTTTTGCTTTCACAACGATGGCAAACCTGAATACTACATCGGCAGCGCCGACTGGATGACCCGCAACCTCGATCGCCGGGTCGAGGCCGTGGTGCCGATCGAAAGCCCAGGGCTGGTCAAAGAGTTGCAGACGGTGCTTGACATCTTGCTGGCCGATAATCGCCAGGCCTGGGATATGGAGGCCGACGGCACCTTTACCCAGCGGCAACCGGCGGCGGGCGAAGCGGAGCGGGGCACCCACGCAGTTCTAAAGGCTCATACCCTCAAGCGCGACAGCGTGCGGTAGGGCTAGCCACAGCTAAAAAGCTCTCACGTTGAACACCCCTGAGGCTACAACGATTCCCACCAGGCCTAACCGTAGGGGCAAACGGTTGTTTGCCCTGCTGAATTGGGGGTAGCCAAGGAGGATTTAGTATGAGGCACGGTTCGAGTTCTCATCCGTCGGGCCAGGGTAAGGATGAAGCTGTTCAGCACGGCCCAGCTAATCGGAGCTTGTCCCCCGCTATGAGGGGGATAGTCCTCTTGAAACGTGACATCTTTGACCTACTACATACACCCAAGTCGGGTTTGACCTCATCCCCCTCGCTTTGTCCCCCTAAACCGCCAAATTTTGGGGGACTTTGACTTCCGCTTCCCCCCGGAATTGGGGGGCTAGGGAGGCCAAAAACGGACAGCTGGGGCGGCTCATGAGAGGTGTGTACTGAGTAGCCCACATTGGGAGAGAGATGTAGGGTGAGAGCTGGATCACGGCAAAAGGGCGTGTTTGTGATCTACTGATCCTGTTTGAGCAAAGCGGCGATCGCGTCGATCAGTTGAGAGACTTCCATCGGCTTGGGCAAGTGTTTTTGAAACCCGGCTAGCAGACTTTTTTGCTGGTCAGTTTCGGTGGTGTAGGCCGTGAGGGCGATCGCCGGAATCTGCCTAGCGTCGGTCATCTCTCTGATCTGCCGCATCAGCATGTAGCCATCCATGTCGGGCATGCCGATGTCGCTGACTAAAATGTCGGGTTGCATCTGGGCTAGGGCTGTAATCGCATCGGCGGCGGCAGGCAGCGCCGTAACTTGAGCGCCAAACTGTTGCAGCGTAGTGGCTATGAGATTGCGGCTGTCCACATCGTCTTCTACCACCATGATGTGGATATTTTGGAGGCTGGTGAGCTGGGCTGGCGGGCTGCTTAGATCAGCAGTATCGGTGGTCGGAGAAGTGACCGGCAGCCGCACGGTGAAGGTGGCCCCTTGGCCATCGCCGTTACTGTGGGCGGCAATGGTGCCCTGGTGCATGTCAACGATCTGGTCGGCGATCGCCAGGCCCAGGCCCAGGCCGCCAAAGTCTCTGGTTGTGGTGCTGTCAGCCTGGCGAAAGCGGTCAAACACGTGGGGCAAAAAGTCGGGGTCGATGCCCTTGCCGGTGTCGCTGACCTGGATCTCGGCCCAGTGCTCTCTGTAGCTGAGCCGCACGGTCACGCGGCCCCCTTTGGGGGTAAACTTCACCGCGTTAGAGAGCAGGTTCCACACCACCTGCTTGAGCCGATTGGGATCGCCCAACACGTGATGGCGAGACACATCCAGCTCCGTTGCGATCGCAACGTCTTTGGCATCGGCCACCGACTGCACCGTTTCGATCGCATCGCGAATGACGGCGATGGGGGCCGTGGGCATGGTGTTGAGCACCAGCTTGCCGCGCAAAATGCGCGATACATCGAGCAGGTCGTCGATCAGCTGCGACTGGAGCCGGGCGTTGCGCTCGATGGTTTCGAGGGCGTATTCGATCTTGGTTTCGCTGAGCTGGGTGGTGCGCAGCAGCTTGGCCCAGCCCAAGATCGGGTTGAGGGGCGACCTGAGCTCGTGAGACAGCACCGCCAAAAACTCGTCTTTGATGCGGTTGGCGTTTTCGGCGGCTTCGCGGGCAATGCGCTCCTGCTCTAGCAGGCGGGCGCGCTGGGTTTCGAGCTGCTTTTGGCCGTCGATGTCGGTGATGGTGCCCACCCAGCGGGTGACCTTGCCGCTGGCGTCTTGCACCGGCAGCCCCCGGTTAATAAACCAATGATAGACCCCATCGTGGCGACGAATGCGCTGCTCAACATCAAAACCCACGCCCTGGTCGATGGCCTGCTGCCACAGCTCTATGGTGCGGGTCTGCTCGTCGGGGTGCACCAGATTGGTGCCCTCTATCCCCATTGATCCATTCTGGGGCAGGCCAGTGTAGTCATACCAGCGCTGGTTCCAATACTGCACGCCGCTGCGATCGGCCATCCAGACCATTTGAGGCATGGCCTCGGCCAACACCCGATAGCGGTCTTCGCTCTCCCGCAGGGCCATGTCGGTCTGCTTGAGGGCAGAGATATCGAGGGCTACCCCGGCCATGCGGTAGGGTCGCCCCCGCCCGTCGTTATAGACGCGGCCAATGGAGCGCACCCAGCACACGGTGCCGTCGAGCCACAGGGTGCGCATGGCGACATCGTAGTCTTGGCGGTGGGCGATCGCGTCCTCTACTGCCCGCTGTACGCGATCGCGGTCGTCGGGGTGAATGGCTGCGGCAAACCGTTCAAAGCTCATCTCGGTGTCGAGGGGCAGGCCAAACATCGCTTTACAGCGGTCTGACCAGACCAGCTCCTGGGTGATCAGGTCATAGTCCCAGGTGCCACAGTCGGCCCCCTCCAGGGCTAGCTGCAATCGCATGCGGCTCTCTTGCAGCACGATCTCGATGTGTTTGCGATCGGTGATGTCGAGGCAAGTGCCCATCAGCTTTACCACTTGGCCCTGGCCATCGAGCACCGCCTGGCAGCGAGAGTTGAGGTAGCGCACCTTGCCATCGGGCAGCACCACCCGCAGATCAAACGCATAGGCGTGGTGGTCAGCGATCGCCCGCCTGACAAACTCTTCAACCATGGTGCGATCGTCGGGGTGAATGCGCTCTATGAGTTCAGCGTAGCTGGGCTCGGTTTGGGCCGGGTCATAGCCAAACTGCTCAAACATCGCCTCTGACCACACGCTCCGCTGGCTCTCGGGGTCAAACTCCCAGCTGCCAAACTGCGCCACTCGCTGGGCCATGGCCAGGTGGGTCTCGCTCCGGCGCAGGGCGTCTTCAGCCTGCTTGCGAGCGGTGATGTCAATGCCTACCATGGTCACCACCCAGCAGTCGTGGGCCTCGTCGCGGCGAGAGGTGAGACTGTCAGCGACCCACCGCACGCCGCCGTCTTTGTGGCGAAAGCGATATTCTACGGTGATGGGGCGCTGCTCAAAGGCGGCGTCAAACATCGGGCCTGCGATCGCCGCCCGGTCTTCTTCAAAGGTGCGCTCTAGCCACAGCGCTGGGGTCAGCTCCGCCAGGGTATAGCCGGTCAGCGCCTCGCAGCCCACCGAGCGATAGTCGAGAATGTAGGTGCGATCGCTAAAAAAACGGCAGCGGGCAATGGAAGCCGGTGCCGTATTGAGAATGCTGTCGAGCTGGTCTTGGGAGATTTTGAGAGCCCGCTCCAGATTTTTTTTGGCGGTGATGTCAACCCGCAGCAGCGACACCCCATTGTCAAAGGGGTAAACCCGATTTTCGAGCCAGCGCCCCTCGCTGGGGCAAAACAGCTCAAAGGTGGCCGCAGCCCGGTTCGCCACCGCCCGGTGCAGCTCGGTGTGTAAGGGACTGGCGATCGCCTCGGGAAACACCGCCCAGAACGATTGCCCTAGCAGCTCTTCGCGCGGCTTTTGCAGGGCGGCTACCGCGCGATCGTTGACGTAGGTAAAGCGCCAGTCAGCGTCAAACATCATAAACTCATCGCTGATGCTGGTCAGCACATGGCCCAGGTTGGCGCTCACCGCCTGAGCCTCTGCCCGCAGCGCCCGCTCGCGACGATCTCCCACCACCTTTTGAGTCGTCTCATTCACCGCAATAAACACCCCACCCACCCGCTCTGGTGACTCCCAAATGGGGGTATACGAAAAGGTGAAATAGCCCTCATCAGGCTTGCCGTTGCGGTTGAGCACCAGGAGCTGATCCTCCGACCAGGTGGCCTCTCCGGTGGCCATCACCCGATCTAGCAGCGCCCCCGAAAATTCCCACACCTCCGCCCAACACTCTGCCCCCCGCTGGCCAATGCCGGCTGGGTGCTTGTCCCCAGCAATGGGAATGTAGGCGTCGTTGTAAAACTGAATGTACTCTGGCCCCCACAAAATCTGCGTTGGTAGCCGCGACGACAGGGAAATCTGCAGCGCTATGGTCAAACTCTGGGGCCAGGTGGCGATCGGCCCCAGCGGTGTATTGGCCCAGTCAAATGCCTCAATCAGCTCCCCAGCTTTTCCCCCTTTGGCCAGGAAGAACAATGCGTTGGGTGTGGTCATTGTGGGTACGGCGTAGCTAAGGTTGGCAGACGGGCCGAGGCAGAGGCAATAGCTAATCCTGAGCCTGTAGGTGTTAAGCCAACCCTACTGAGCGATCGCTAGCCATTCAACGAGGTGTAAAACCGGGCTTGAGCTAGCTAGGGGCGCAACTAGCCCTAGTGCAGTTGGGTTAAAACCCTGAAAGTAGGTGGCCTGTGACTGTTTAATCTGTGGCTGTTTAAAGAGGGGCAGTTTTTTGATCCCAATATGCCTGCATTTTATATCAATCAACTCGCCCTGGTGATTGATGCTGCTCAATGTTCGTGGGGGTGAAGATTGTGCTCGGCAGCGGAGAGAGCTTGATGAGAGCAAACTGTCCTCATCAAGCTGCTAGCTCACAGGGCCTGTTGACACTTGCAACCTGGCACCGCAATCGGTTGCTACCGGGCTCTCTGGGCAGCCTGCAAAATCGTATCGAGCAGACCAGGAAACGCGGCCTCTAGCTCGTTGCGACGTAAAGAATTCATATGCTGAGTGCCCTGCTTGCGGCAGTGCAGCACCCCAGTCTCACGCAAAATTTTGAAATGGTGAGACAGGGTAGACTTGGCCACTCCCAAATCGAGGTCAGAGCATGACAACTCGGCATTGCTGGCCAAATGCTGAACTATTTCGAGGCGCACCGGGTCGCCTAGGGCATACAAAACCCCTTCTAAAGAGATGTCTTGGGCACTGGGGTGATGAATAGGTCGCATAGTTGCAATTATGCCATGGCGAACGTTATAGTTTATTTATTCGATTTTATCGAACTATCGAAATTAACCTATTCGCCGACACGGCGGAGGTGCCTACGATGTCCGCAGTTGTCAGTATTACTCAAGATACGTTTCAGGCCGAGGTGCTGCAAAGTGAGGTGCCCGTGCTGGTCGATTTTTGGGCACCGTGGTGTGGCCCTTGCCGCATGGTGGCCAGTGTGGTCGACGAGGTTGCCCAGCAGTACGACCGACAGCTCAAGGTGGTCAAAGTCAATACCGACGAGCAGCCTGGCATTGCCTCCCACTACGGCATTCGCAGCATTCCCACCCTGATGGTGTTTAAGGGCGGCGAAAAAATGGAGCAGATGGTCGGGGCGGTGTCGAAGACGACCCTGGCCAAAGCCGTCGAGCCGTTTCTGCGCTAGCTTTTTTGCACCGAGACTAACCCCAGCCCCAGCTATTTTTTAAGGAAATGCCCATGTCTACTGAAAAAAATCTGCTTACCCCCATTAAGCTTGGCCCCTACGAGCTACCCAATCGCGTTGTGATGGCCCCTCTGACCCGCAACCGAGCGGGGGCGGGTAATGTGCCCCAGCCTTTGAATGTGACCCATTACGAGCAGCGGGCCTCTGCCGGGCTGATCATCACCGAGGCCAGCCAGATTGCGCCCCAGGCCCAGGGCTACCCCGCTACCCCCGGTATTCACAGCGCCGAACAGATTGCCGGATGGCAAAAGGTGACTCAGGCTGTCCATGCCAAGGGCGGGCGCATTTTCTTGCAGCTATGGCATGTGGGTCGTATTTCGCACCCGTCGTTTCAGCCCGATGGGGCTCTGCCGGTGGCTCCCAGCGCCATTCAGCCCAAGGGCGAGGCCATGACCTCCGAGGGTATGCAGCCCTTTGTCACCCCCAGGGCGCTAGAGCTGGATGAAATTCCTGGCGTTGTTGACCAGTATCGTCAGGCGGCTAAAAATGCCCTAGAGGCAGGCTTTGACGGTGTGGAGATCCACGGGGCCAACGGCTACCTGCTAGATCAATTTTTGCGCGATCGCACCAATCACCGCACCGATGCCTACGGTGGCTCGATCGAAAACCGTGCCCGTCTGCTGCTGGAGGTGACGGAGGCGGTGGTGGGCGTATGGGGTGGAGACCGCGTCGGCGTGCGCCTGTCTCCCAGCAGCACCTTCAACGACATGGGCGACTCTGACCCCAGGGCCACCTTTGGCTATGCCGTGCAGGCATTGAACCAGTTTGACTTGGCCTATCTGCACCTGCTAGAGCCCAGCGAAGCCGACCTCCGCTACGGCGGCACCCCCATTCCTACCAAAGAGTTTCGCCCGCTGTACAACGGTCTGCTGATGGTGAACTGGGACTACGACCAAGAGGCAGGCAATCGGGCGATCGCCAGTGGTGACGCCGACCTGGTCTCCTACGGCAAGCTGTTTATCGCCAACCCCGACCTGCCCGAGCGCTTTGCCCAAAATGCGCCGCTGAATGAGCCTAACCCCAGCACGTTTTATGGCGGTGGGGCCGAAGGGTATACCGACTACCCCTTTCTGGGCGAAGCCGCTTAGATTGCAGGGCGGAGCGGGCAGGGGGAGAAAAGCTGAAGGAATAGACAGAACCCCTAGATCAGATTCTATGGTGGGGAAGACGACAGCCGGAGCGATCGCCCCCATGCCCCCATCCATCCTGATTACTGACTGGGCCGCCCTCCAAAACGGCTCCGACATTCGCGGAGTCGCCCTAGAGGGCGTCCCTCATGAAGCAGTAAACCTCACCCCGGAGGTCGTCACCACCCTGGGCCAGGCCTTTGCCGTCTGGCTCTCAGAAGAATTAGCGACTCCGGTGGATGGGCTAACCGTCGCTATTGGGCGCGACAGCCGGTTGTCTGGCCCTGGGCTGATGGGGGCGGCGATCGCAGGCATGACTTCCCTCGGCTGTCGGGTGCTAGATGTAGCCATGGCCTCGACCCCGGCCATGTTTATGAGCACCGTTTTGCCCGAGTTCGCCTGCCACGGGGCGATCATGATGACCGCCAGCCATCTGCCCTTCAACCGCAACGGGCTCAAATTTTTTACCCGCCAGGGCGGCTTGGGCAAGGGCGACATTACTCGCATTTTGGCAGTGGCGGAACAGGGAATTTTCCCCACAGCGGCTATACCTGGGTCGGTGGAGAGCCGCGACTTGATTGCCGCCTACTCAGCGAGCCTCGTGCAACAAATCCGCCAGGCGGTGAACCATCCCGACCACTTCGACCAGCCGCTGCAAGGGCTGAAAATCATTGTCGATGCGGGCAACGGGGCGGGGGGCTTCTACGCCAGCCAGGTGCTAGAGCCCCTGGGGGCAGACACCACGGGCAGCCAGTTTCTCGACCCCGATGGCACCTTCCCTAACCATGTGCCCAACCCCGAAGACGCGGCGGCCATGGCCTCGATCTGCCAGGCGGTGGTGGCTCACGGGGCCGACTTTGGCATCATCTTCGACACCGATGTCGATCGCGGCGCAGCGGTGGATGAGCGTGGGCGCGAACTCAACCGCAACCGATTGATTGCGCTGATCGCGGCCATTGTGCTGCAAGAGCACCCTGGCTCTACCATCGTTACCGACTCGATTACCTCCGACGGGCTCACCCGATTCATCGAGGGCGATCTGGGCGGCATTCACCATCGGTTTAAGCGGGGCTACAAGAACGTAATCAACGAAGCCGTGAGGCTGAACGAGGCGGGGCAGCCAAGCTGGCTGGCGATCGAAACCTCTGGACACGGGGCGATGAAAGAGAACTATTTCCTCGATGATGGCGCTTACCTGGTGAGCAAGCTGCTGGGGGAACTGGCCAAGTCGCGGCTAGCGGGCCAGCGCCTTACTGACCTGATCGCCAATCTGCAAGAACCTGAGGAAAGCCAAGAGTTTCGTCTCAAAATTCAACCGCCAGACTTTAAAACCTATGGTGCGGCGGTGCTTGAGCAGCTGCAAGGGTTTGTGGCGACCCAGCCCGACTGGGCGATCGTACCCAACAATTACGAAGGGGTGCGAGTAGCTTGCAGCGCCCCAGAAGAAAATGGCTGGTTTTTGCTGCGGCTGTCGCTTCACGACCCGGTGCTGCCGCTAAATATTGAGTCAAATGTAGCGGGGGGCGTAGCTAAGATTGGCGATCGCCTGAGGGCATTTCTAACAACCCTAGCCGATCTCGATATTTCAGCTCTAGGAAAGTGATGCCAGGCAAATCGGCTAGCCAAAATCCAGCTTTGGGCCTGGCGGTTGATCGCAGCCAAAAATTTGGCCGGTTCTTTTAACCAAGGGGTGAGTCAAATCATGGCTGGTGCAGGCTAGGCTAAAACGGTAAGGTCGCAATGATTGCCAAGAGACCGGTATGGAAGAGCTGTTGGAATTGCGAGAGTTATTGCTGGCTGACCGGGTGAGTGACGCCTTGCTTCTGGTCGAGGAAATGACGGAAATGAGTAAGGACGACAAACTCAACAAGATTTTTAGCTTTGGCGTCGTCCTACTTCTACATCTCATCAAGCAAGTCGCCGAGGGGTGCACTACCCGCGCTTGGGAAACCTCTATTCTCAACGCCGTCAAACAAATCCAGCGTACCAACCAACGACGCAAAGCCGGGGGTATGTACTTGACCGTACAGGAACTTCAGGACACCCTAGAAGATGCCTACGATTCTGCTCTACGGCAGGCGGCCTTAGAAGCGTTTGAAGGTCGCTGTGATGCAGCGGAGTTGAAGCAGAGGGTTAATCAAAAGGCCGTGATTAACCAAGCGATCGCGCTGATTGTAGGCTCTGAAACAGATCCAGCGATCGGATAGGGCTCTGCCCAACACCCCATCGGTATGGATGGTTATCAGGACTTAGAATCACTGTTTGAAGACAGCGAAGATTTGCCGTGACCTTGACCGTGCTCAACCTGTCAGTCGCTCGAATTTCTAGTGGAACCGTAAGCCACCCCCACAACAGTCAAGGCTGCTAACCCATGGTCACTTTTTCAAACTTGCCTAAATGGGCGATCGCCGCCCTGGCCTTTCCCGTCATCTGTCTCAATGGCTGGCTGCTGTACCGCATTGGCGGGCTGCTGCACCCCATCCCCAGCATTGTGATCACCGCCAGCCTGATCGCCTTTTTGCTTGACTACCCCATCGACTGGCTCGAAGAACGCGGGGTCAACCGAGGGCTGGCGGTGGGTCTGGTGGTGCTGGTGGCGGTGGGGGCGATCGCCCTGCTGGCGGTCTTTCTAGGGCCGCTGCTGTGGCAGCAGCTCAACGACTTTGCCGATCGCCTGCCCCGCTGGATTGAGAAAGGCAAAACCGAGCTACTGCTAATTGAGCAGCGTCCCTTTTTGCAAAATCTGCCCGTGGATCTCAAGCAGCTCACCGTGGACTCGGCCAACCAGATCTCCGGGGCGCTGCAATCGGCCACCAGCCAGACCATTACCCTGGCCCTCAGCACCATCGACAGCACCCTCAACCTGCTAGTGACCCTGGTGCTCACCATTCTGCTAGTCATCAATGGCGAGCCGCTGTGGCGGGGGCTGCTGAGCTGGCTGCCCGAGCTGTGGCAGGGCCGCATTCGCGATTCGCTCCAGCCCAGCTTTCGGGGTTATTTTACCGGGCAGGCCACCCTGGCGCTGATCTTGGCGGCGGCCCAGTCGACGGCCTTCATTGTGCTCCAAGTACCCTTTGGGCTGTTGTTTGGCCTAGTCATTGGCCTGGTGAGCGTGATTCCCTTTGGCGGCACGGTGGCAGTGCTGGGGGTGAGCACCCTGCTGGCGTTTCAAGATCTATGGCTGGGGCTAAAGGTGCTGGGGGTGGCCGCTGTGCTGGGCCAGATTAACGACAACCTGGTGGCCCCGCGATTGATGGGAGGCATCACGGGGCTAAACCCAGCGGTGATCATTCTTGTGCTGCTGATCGGGGCAAAATTTGGCGGCTTTTTGGGTCTGCTGCTGGCTGTGCCCACCGCCAGCTTTATCAAAAAAATCGTCGACGTCACCCGAACGGCGTCGGAGGCAAAGGTACAAAGTACGCTACTAAACTGATCCTATCCTGGAATGAAATGGGGAATCTATGGCCACCTACCTGATTACTGGGGCAAATCGTGGCATTGGCTACGAATACTGTCGGCAGCTTCACCAGCGGGGCGATCGCGTTATTGCCGTCTGTCGCCAGCCCTCTGACGATCTCTTGGCGTTGGGCATTCAAGTCGAAGCTGCGATCGATCTCACCGACGAAACTTCGGTAGGTGATTTGGTGCAGCGATTGCATGGCACCGCCCTTGATGTCTTGATCAACAACGCTGGCCTTCTAGAGCGCGTCACCCTAGACGATCTAGATATTGACAGCATTCGGCGGCAGTTTGAGGTGAATGCGATCGCCCCCCTCCGGCTCACGGCTGCCCTGCTGCCCAACTTGGCCGCTGGCTCAAAAGTGGTGCTGATGACCAGCCGCATGGGCTCCATTGGCGACAATACCTCCGGCAGTTCCTACGGCTACCGCATGTCAAAAGTAGCGCTGTCGATGGCGGGCAAGTCTTTGGCCCACGACCTCAAGCCCAGGGGCATCGCCGTGGCGATTTTGCACCCCGGCCTGGTGCAGACCCGCATGACAGGGTTTACCAGCAGCGGCATTCCTCCATCTGAGTCGGTGGCGGGGCTGCTGGCCCGCATCGATGGCCTCACCCTAGAAAATTCTGGCACCTTCTGGCATGCCAACGGCGAAGTGCTGCCCTGGTAGCTTAAGACGCTCACAAAACCCCGATTCGGCAGGGCAAACAACCGTTCGCCCTGCCGAATCGGGGGCATACAAGGAGGATTTGGTATCACTTGTTCACCCAGGGAGTAT
>NZ_JAYFES010000077.1:0-8845 GCF_055795045.1 Pseudanabaena sp. PCC 9330
CCTGGGGCATGTCTACCTGGTGGATTCTCACCGGGGGGCAGAGCTGGAAGTTCACCGCAAAATTTGTGCCGACTCCCACCTGGAGTCGCGGCTATGCCCGATATCTAAGGTTTATCCACGATGAAACAGACCATCGGCAAACACCGACTCAAGCTCGGCAACCAGTTCGTCAGCACGTTGACGCCCTTTGAAGATGCGCTCAACCTCGCCGCCATGGTGCGAATCGAGCTGCGAGGGCGGCAGGTTGGAGCCTACGTCCTCACGAAGGGCAAGAACCGCGAGCACCTCTGCTTTGTGTTTGGCTTCGACTGCCAGGGCATTCACAACACCCTGACCGATGACCAGGTCAAGACGGTCTTTGACCAGCTGGAATCGGGGCTGAAGGATTTGCCCAATGGTGAGCGGTTGACGATCCATCTGGGGTCGTTTTCAGCAGACTGTAAGCGACAGCAGGATCTAGCTCGATTATCTAGCGGTGCTCCCAGCGCTGCCCTAAAGTTTCTCCTCACCGCTGAACGTGCCCGAGTCCAGCAACTCACCCAACAAGGCCTGCGCAAACCCAAGTTTCTACGGCTGTACGTCACCTATACCGTCCAGAGCGGTGCCGAAGGAGCCCAGGACATCATCGAGAAGGTGATCAGCAGAGGCGAAACCCTATGGAAGTCGTTCACAGGTGAGCTGCGCCAGGCCAAAAACCAGCGCCTGCAAACGGTGATCACCAAGGCCCTTACCGATGGCTTTCTGCTTTGGGAGCAGGTGCTCTCAACCAAAATGGGGCTCTCGGTCAAACCCCTGGGTGAACAAGATTTGTGGAGCCTGCTCTGGAACCGCTTTAACGCCAGTGACCCCATCGACATCCCCCAGCTGATCATCCTGGATCAGGACGGCCTGCACGAGCAGGTCAACTCGGACATTCACAGCACTACGCTGTTGACTCGGGCGGGAGTGCCCACCGCTGGGAAAACCTGGGTCAAGGTCAAAGGGCAGTATGCCGCTCCCCTCACCTTCTTGGAAAAACCGGGTGGCTGGGCCAGTGAATCGGCTCAGCTGCGCTACCTGTGGGAGATCCTCTCCCGCGAGACGGTGGCCGATACCGAAATCTTTTGCCAGCTAACTCGGGCCAACGAAACCCTGGTGAAAACCACCGTGCAGCGGATGCTGAAGCAGTCGAACATGACGGCTACGTTAGCTGAAGACAGCCACTCGGTAGATGTGGCCGCTGAGCTAAAGATGAAGCGCTCGATTGAGGCCCAGGAAGAACTCTTTGAAGGCGCTTTGCCGATCCACACCGCCGTGGTGTTTCTAGTGCATCGACCGGATCTGGAGCAGCTAGATGAAGCCTGCCGCTATATCCAGAGCTGCTTTCGCCGCCCGGCCTGGGTCGAGCGCGAGCAAGACTACGCCTGGAAAGTGTGGCTTCAGACGCTGCCGATTGTCTGGGAAGCGCTGATGGCGACCCCCTTTGGACGGCGGCAGCTTTACCTGACTGGCGAAGCACCGGGGCTGATGCCCTTGGTGGTGACCCAGCCCTGCGACAGAAGTGGCTTTGAGCTGATTGCTGAGGAAGGTGGGCAACCCATCCACCTGGATTTGTTCAATCAGCACCAAAACCTGGGCCTGTTTGCCACCACCCGAGCCGGGAAGTCTGTCCTGGTTTCCGGCATCCTCACCCAGGCACTGGCCCACCGCTTTCCGGTGGTGGCCCTCGATTTTCCCAAGCCCGATGGCTCCTCGACCTTCACCGATTACACCCAGCTGGTGGATGGAGCCTACTTCGACATCTCCCGCGAGTCCAACAACCTGTTCGAGCTGCCCGACTTGCGCCACCTGCCCGGTGACGAGCGCAAAGAACGCCTCGACGACTTTCAGTCATTTCTGGAGTCGGCGCTGCTAACCATGATTGTGGGCTCGGGGGCCAATAGCTCAGTGATGACCCAGACCATTCGCTCGATTCTGGTGCTGGGCCTGAATGCCTTCTTTGCCGATGCTCCGATTCAGCGACGCTATCTAGAAGCGATGGAAGGGCGCTTAGGCTCAGCGGCCTGGGCACAGATGCCCACCCTGGCTGACTTTCTCGACTTCTGCACCCCTGAAAAACTGGATCTGAACCAGGTGGGCGGCAATATCGAGAAGGCTCTCAACATGATTGAGCTGCGGTTGCGGTTCTGGCTCTCCAGCCGAGTCGGGCGGGCGATCTCGGCTCCCTCCAGCTTTCCCACCGATGCCCAACTGCTGGTCTTTGCCCTGCGGAATCTATCCAACGAAGAAGATGCCGCCGTGCTGGCCCTCTCGGCTTATGCCGCTGCCCTGCGGCGAGCCCTGGAAGCTCCGGCGTCCATCTTCTTTATTGACGAAGCCCCTATCCTGTTTGAGTTTGACGAAATTGGAGCCCTGATTGGCAGGCTTTGCGCCAACGGGGCTAAGGCTGGAATCCGGGTGATCATCTCGGCGCAAGATCCCGATACCGTCCATAAATCGCCCGCCAGCGCCAAGATTTTTCAGAACCTGACCACGCGTCTGATTGGCCGTATTCAGCCCATGGCGGTGGATAGCTTTGAGCGCATTCTCAAATATCCCAAGGCCGTCATCAGCCGCAATGCCAGCGAGAGCTTCTTTCCCAAGCGGGAGGGCATTTACAGCCAGTGGCTGCTGGACAACAACGGTCTCTACACCTACTGCCGCTACTATCCCGCCTTCGCCCAGCTGGCCGCTGTGGCCAACAACCCCGATGAGCAGACGACTCGGGACTTGGTGCTGCGCCACGCCCCGGATACCTTTACGGGCCTGGCGGAGTTTGCCCGGCTGCTGGTGCTCTCGATTCAGTCTGGAGAACCCCTTTCGGTGATCACCGAGCGCTGGTTTGCTGAGCGCAATCCCCATCCTGAAGTTCCCCTGTCTTCCTTCAACTCCCTACCCACTGGAGGTCATTCATGAACCCACGTCTTCGCGTTGCCCTCGTTCCCATCTTGGCCACCACCCTGCTGGTGGCACCCATCAGACCCGCCGCTGCCTCGCAGGTGGGGACGGCCTTTACCGATATCTTCAGCATTTTCCGCCAGGCCTTTGAGACCAGCAAAACCTATATCGAACAAACCCTCTCTGGCCTACTCACGCCGCTGCCCGGCGATCTGGAGGGTGTAATCCAAAACGCTCTGGGAGATCTGGGCCTGGTTGACCCCAACCGGGTACGTTCGGCCATCGCGGAGGAGCTAACAACCATCCTAGAGGGCGATTTAGCCCAGTCCGACAGCATCTATGCAGGCCTTGAAACCGCCAATGAAGTTGACCGGCAGCTCACCCGCGCCCAGGTCGATGCGGTGCTGGGCCAGCGCGGGCAAATTTCCACCCGCGACAAAATCACCTGGATTGAAGACACTATCGGCCAGGTGCAGCAGCACGCTGACTCGGCCCAGACGGCTGTTTCCACCCAGGCGGCGATCAAGGAGATGGCGCAGCAAAACGCACGTCAGTCAGAAATTCTCGGGGCGGTGCAGTCAGAACTGCTGCAATCTCGCCAGGATGCTCAGTTGACCAACCTCAACCTGACCAACATGTCTCAAAACCTGGATCAAGAGGCCCGTGCCCGTCGCCTCCAAGAATTGGGCAATGCCCTCGACACGTTGCAAATTAGCGCCCAGGCTCGTTTGTTCTAGACGTCTGTTCGTCATGACGTCAACTTGGATGTGAACCCCATGCTGCTGGATTGGCCCATCTCACCCATCGCCCAGTTACCCCGCGACAGCGCCGACATCGTTGAAGGTGGTCAGGTCGCGTCGGAAGCGGTAGCCGAAAGCTGGAACCAGCTTTGGGAGAGCGTGCTTCAGGGGGGCCTTTACTTTGCCCTAGCTCGGGTGGGGGTCTTATTCGCCGTGGCTACCCTGCTCCTATTTATGACCCAGTGGACGCGGCAGATGGTGGAAGGGGAAAGCAGCCGCGCCTACGCCGATTTCATCTGGCCGCTGCTGGTGATTGTGCTGCTGTCGAATAATGGCGATCGCCTGGCCGCCATTACCCTAGACATTCGCAACTACATCAACCAGGTCAACCAGGACGTCTTGTCCTACACCGCTGCCGATATCCGCCTGCAAGAGGCCTATCAGGCGGCTGTTCTAGAAGGCTCCGTGGAGCAGACCATCATTCAGCGCCGCAACCAGTGCTATGAACTGCAAAACCCCGAAGAACGAGCGAATTGCATTGAGCTAGCGGCGATTGAAGCCCGCGAGTTTATCGAGGACTACCGCGCTAGAACCGGCAATCCCAATGCCCTGTCCCGTGCATTGGAGGCGGCTCAGGCCGGGGATAATCCCCTCGATTCAGGTCTGAGGTTTGGCGGGGCGCTGATGGGCTCAGGCTTTCAGACGGTGACCCGAGGCCTGTTAATGGCGCTGCATATTGCTTTCCAGTGGCTGATTGAAGCCTCGTTGTTGCTGACCGCCACCCTGGGGCCACTCGCCGTGGGCGGCTCGTTGCTGCCGGTGGGGGCCAAACCACTATTCGCCTGGCTGACGGGGTTCTTTTCTTTGGCGATCGCCAAACTCAGCTTCAACATTCTCTCGGGCCTGGTTTCCTTGGCGGTATTGAATGCCGGAGATTCCCATCCGCTGATTGCCCCTTTCTTTCTGGGCCTGCTGGCTCCCATTCTCTCGCTGGCGCTGGCGTCCGGCGGTGGCATGACGGTCTTTGGAGCCCTGACCAGTACCGCTGGGGTGATCGCGGGAACGGGGGCTATGGGTGGCATCGCTCGTGCCCCTGGCTACTCGGCCCGACGTCGGGCCTACCGCGTGCGTCGCTGACCTCACTCACAAGGACATATCCCATGGTGCAGTTGATTGAGAAACGCAATACCAACTACCTGCCCCTGTTTGTCTTGGGCAGTGTGGGGTTGCAGCTGGTGATGCTGTTGGTCTTGTTCCTCCAAGCCGGTGCCCTGAGCCGTCTCAGCCGACAGGATGCCCCCACCCTGGTGCAAATGCAGGACGGGCAGGCGATTCGAGTCGGCACCATGGGCTCTCGGGAGCGCACCCCAGAAACCATTCGGCGCTTTGTCAATGACACCCTGGTGCTGATGTTCAACTGGAGCGGCAGCCTGCCTGCGCCCACGGCAGAAGAGGCCAGTCAGCCCAGGGCTGACCCTGGCCTACCGATTGAGGTGGAACGGGGGAAACGCAATATTGCTACCGCCAGTTGGCAGGCCAGCTTTGCCTTTTCCGAAGACTTCCGCCAGGACTTTCTGAAGCGGGTCGCCGAACTGACGCCACCAGGGGTATTCACTGGTACGAGTCAGGTGGTGATGGTGATCAACCACGTCGGCAACCCTGAGGTGGTTGGAGAGGGCCGCTGGAAGGTGGCGGTGGTGGCCCATCTCTATGTTTTTAACGACGCCAATGCCCTAGGCCAAGCCATTCCCTTTAACCGGGAGGTGTTTGTCGAGGCGGTCACCGCGCCAGCTGTGCCCGATGGCGACACCCCGCTGGAGCAGGCCATCTACAGCATTCGCCAAACTGGCCTGCAAATCTACGCCATCCGTGAACTTGAACGGGAGAACTTGTAATGACGACACCCAACAATCTGTGGGACGACCAAGAGATGGCCGACCTGGTGGGGCTCCACTTACCAGAACCGGCCTCTGATCCTGGGCAGGAGGTTGTACATCCCCCCAATGCATCGGAAGCGGAACCCCTTTTGGATGCCGAAGATATAGACGGGCAGGCTCTAACCGATCTCAAGCCCAAGCTATCCCTGGCGGCTAACCCTTTCACCAAGCTGGGTGTTGTCGCCGCTGGAACGGGTCTGGTGATAGGGGTTTTAGCCGTCTTCACCAGCGGGGTGATGAAGAATGACTCTCCACCCGCTGAAGAGGCGCAAGCCGATTTTCCAGAACCCATGGTCGAGGAAACCGAGCTGAGTGCTACCGATGATCGGGGACAACTGCTGACTGATTTAGCGATGGGGCGTCAGCAGGCTGAACTGGAAGCCCTGGCCAATGAAGAGCCTACGGCCCAACTGGAAGCGCCAATCGCCAGAGAAGCCCCAGAGTTTTCTCCGGCTCCTCCACCCCCGTCACGACCACCCCAACCGGTTGCGGCGCGACCTACCCCAGCACCGCTACCACCTCGGCCAGCCCCTGTATCTCCGGCTGTTTCAGCTCGCCCCGTCGTGTCCCAACCTGTTATCGATCCAGTCGATCCAACGGAACGATGGCTAGCGCTGTCCCATTTGGGGAGCTATGGGCAGGGCAATCCCTTGCCGCAGGAACCCTCTGCACCGCTAGGCACAACAGCTCCAACGCCCGTCCCTGGGGCGGTGGCTCAAGTCAGCACACCACCCCCATCCCGTGAGATCAACCATGCCGAAGAAGCGGCCATTCTCCAGGGCCAGCCGGTGGCATTGCCCCCGACATCGCCCCTGTTGCTGGTCGGCACCCAAGCCCCAGCTGTATTGGAAACGCTGCTAATCTGGGCGGCGGAGACAGACAGCCCTCAGTTCGTGGTGCAGTTAATGGAACCCCTGCTGACTGCCGACGGAGAGATCGGCTTACCAGCAGAAACGTCGCTAGTGGCACAGGTGACATCGGTAGCAGACAGCGGCCTGGTGCAGCTGGCGGTGGTCTCATTCATTCAAGCCGGTCAAGAGATCCCGCTGTCCGCTGGAGCTGTTCAACTGCGCGGGATGGAGGGCACCCCCCTGATCGCTCAGAAGTATGACGACCCAGGCATGGACATCGCCCGGATGGATGCCACGATGGCGGCCATGGCCGGATTGTCTCGGGCGGCAGGGCTAGTGAACCGGCCCAAAACATCCTCGGTCATCACCTCTGTTGGAAGCAGCGCGATCACCCAAGAGACTGGGGAGCCCAATCTTCTAGCTGGAATCCTCGAAGGCGCGTTTGAGCAGCTCTCGGGCCAGATGGAAGCGCGAAATCAGGCGGCCCTAGACGAAATCTTGAATCGCCCCGTCGTCTGGTATTTGCCAACCGGCACTGAGGTCGATGTGTACGTGAATCAAACGGTGGCGCTATGAAAACACTTTGGACTCCCTGGATTGTAGTTGGGGCACTTTCTCTTGCAAGTATCTCATCCCACCCCGCCCAAGCTCAGTCAGCCTATCCCGTTTCTGCCAGCCATGCCCAAGGGGTAACCGGCAGTCAGGCCCCCGTCATTTACCTATGGTCTGGCTATGGCACCAACCTGAGCTTTATCCCCACGAACGAAAGCATCGTGCGGGTGTGGATCGATGATCCGTCCCGAGTGGCCC
The DNA here is from genome assembly GCF_055795045.1 of Pseudanabaena sp. PCC 9330. Classification (NCBI taxonomy): domain Bacteria; kingdom Bacillati; phylum Cyanobacteriota; class Cyanophyceae; order Pseudanabaenales; family Pseudanabaenaceae; genus Pseudanabaena; species Pseudanabaena sp. PCC 9330. The sequence goes on from NZ_JAYFES010000077.1 coordinate 7,255, forward strand.
TCGATTTTGATCAACCGCTCTGCCCCACCGTTGCAGACTCAAGCTGTGTCTCGGGTCAGCCCTCCGTGGTTCATCTGAGACGGCTTCAAGGGCTGGTTTTTGAGAATCTGCCCAGGGCCAGCGGCACGCTGCTGACGGTGATCACCGAGACGGCGGGGGGCAATCGCCGCCTCTACGAATTTCGCATCGCCTTCGGTACGGGCGAGCCCGACTACCACACCGTCGTGGTTAACCCCACCTCCCCCATTCATCCGCTACTGGGGCCAGGGGATGTGCGTCGAGGACTTCAGGTGGCTGAATCCAGAGGACTGATCACTCCCAATCAGGACTTGTGGAACCGGCTACAAACCTTTTTGCGGCTGGCCCAGGATGGCCTCGCCGTGCCTGCCGCCGCCGAGCAAGCAGGGGTTTCCTCTGAGGTGATCACCCGCCTGGCGCAGTGGGGGGCCAATGCCCGTGATGACCCGCCTTTGAACTCTACCGCTCTTTAGTTTCTCTACTCTGGTTAAAGCCATGACCTCATATTTTTTCAGGCGCAGGCGGCCATGGCGGCCTGTGATCGGGATTCTTGTTCTAATTTTGGCGATCGCGCTTCATAGCTGGCAGGTGCAACCAGCCCACTCTAGCCTCCAGCCAGGAACACCTGTGCCCGTGATTCAGGATCAGATTTTAGGCACCAAGCCCGACTGGGTACAGATCACCCTGCGCAGCCTGCCTGCGGTGCTGGAGTCCGGCTCGTTTGAGGCTCCAGCGGATCTGATACGTCTACTGGGCTACGACCCGTCGCGGGTCTGGCAGGCTGGGCAAACCGCTGATCAGTACATGCAGCTGGGCGATTTCCAGGAGAGCTTTCAGCTCCAGCAGTTCTCGCTGTATGAAATTGCCGCTCTGGTAGGGCTGGATTGGCCTGCCCTACGACTGGCAGATTTGGCCCTGGTGGCCTGGCAAACCCTGGGGGATTTGGTGCAGGCGGTGCCTGAGTTAGCCAATCGCTCAGTGGAGTCGGTGGCCCCGATCGCCGACCTGCTCAAGGGAGAAGTAAACCCGCAAACTGCCATCACTGAGGTTCTCCAAGATCAGGCCCTGGCATCCCTCAGCCTGGGAGACCTCAACCTGGAGCAGTACGGACTGGCGGATATTCCAGGGTTAATTGAGACTCCGCTGGAGAGCTTCCGCGACTGGCAACAGTCGGTTATCGACCAGGTGCCGGGTCTCGCCGATGTCCCCTTCGCCAATTTCCCCAACCCCATCGTGGAGCAGGGCGTGGTAGTGGGCCAGGTGGATGTGGTGTTCGGCCCGGCAGAAGGCGATCGCACCAACACCATCAGCGGTAGCTATGTGGAAGGGTTCAATGTGCCCTGTGAGGCTGACTGCGCCCACCTCGAAATCGGTCAACCCACGCTGGTAGAAGGAACTCAGTGGGTCTCGGGCAAGTACCAGCAGGTGCGCGGCGGGCGGGGGGCCTTGGCCACCGCCAACGGTGGGGTTGAACCCACCGGTCGCCATCCCTTCGGCAATGCGTTCAAGGTGGCGGTGTTAGAGACCGATGAGGCCTCCGGCACCGCTGAAACCGGGCTGTATTTCCGCATGT
>NZ_JAYFES010000078.1:0-95724 GCF_055795045.1 Pseudanabaena sp. PCC 9330
AGACTCAAAGACATGGCTGAGGTGCTTAGAATTCAACACTTTGAGCGTAACCCTCAGCCTTTCTTTCTGCACTTCACTCGTTGTCGAACTCAGGTTTAGATTAGATTGTCGTCGCTGTACCCAGTCGAGGGCGGCAGCGGCAATTGAAGGTTGACCCAGGGCAAACCTCCACGGTGGGGCAGAGTCAACCCAGGATTATTCATCGTCAGCAACAGGGATTCGCCCCTGGGCCGCAGCGGCCACCAGGCTGTCGTAGTCGCGCTCGTTTTGGTCGGCATAGGCTTCGGCAAAGGTGACGAGAGCCTCGGCCAGAGCCTCACCTTTGCCCAGGTAGCCAGCGATCATGGCCGCATCTCCTGACTTTGCATGGGCCAACGCCAGGGCCCAGCCGCAGAGGGTGCAGTAGTCTGGCAAGTTTGAAGCTTTAAACTTGCCAGGTTCCAGCTTAAATCCACCTTTCATATCGCGCAGTTGGCGCACGTAGTAGTGAATGCCGCCCAGAGTTGCCCAGCCCAGGAAAATATCGGGAGACCCCTGGATCAGCTTCTGTCCGATCACTACCCTACGCCCCTGGTGATCGTCGGGCAGGCGGTCGTTACATAGCGCGTCAGAGTAGGACGCTAGCGCCGAGGCCTGAGCTTCTTTAACCTGCAAAAACAGCGGATCGCTGGCGTCGTTGCCCTCTAGGTAGGCCACCCAGCAGCGGGTGCCGACGCTGCCTACTCCCACGACCTGGCGGGCCACATCCAGCAGACGGTAGCGAGAGAGCAAAAAGCGGCGATCGCCGCTCAGAGACTCCCGATAGCTTTGCAGTAGCGCCGTTATGCTGTCCACTATGGCGGGGCCATCGCCCAGAGTCTCAGCCCGCACTACCAGCGGTGGCGACTCGACAATGTGGTGGCGATCGTCCACCAGGTCAATCATCTGGTCGAGCACCTGGAGGTGATTGCGCTCCCGAGCCTTGGCCAGCATGCGCTGGGCATATTTTTCGGCATTGTCGGGCAGCTTTTGAAGCAGCTCATCTTCGGTAATGGTGTCGTACCAGAGATCGAGGTAGCCCATCTCAGCATAGGCGTGCATATGCTGACTGTAGGAGGTCACCGTAGCCATCACAGCCTCCTGGCAGAGAACGCGAGTTGGCCCAGACTCCCCTTGGCTACCAGCACCCAGATACCGCCCAGCAACTACGGCACTGGCCACCAGCCGCTTTAAATCCCACTCCCAGGCACCCAGGTACGTCTCATCGAAATCGTTGATAGCAAAGACCAGATTGCGCTCGGCAGAAGCAAACACGCCAAAATTTGACACATGCATATCGCCACAGGCCTGCACATAGATACCCGTCGTTGGTGCCTCGGCAATATCGGCAATCATCATTGCGGCTGACCCACGCAGGTAGGCAAAGGGCGATGTCAGCATGCGTCGGTGGCGAATAGGGACGAGCTCTGACACTCGACTCTGGGCCTGGGCCTTCAGAAGCTCAATAGGGTCAGGCCGATGGGGCGATGGTCGGTAGTAGCCTAGGTCAGACCGGTTGAGTGCTTTGCGCAGATTCTTACCCGCCGCCAGGCGATCGGCCACCGACCGATGATTTTCATCGAGTTTCATCGGTCTTAGTCTCTACGGGCAACGGGTTGGGGCTCATGGCACGACATGACAGGGGTAGACACAGTGTCAGGTCTGTAGACTAGCAGGCACAGGCTCGGTCAGTCTCCGAGCGGTGAGCGGTTAGACTATGCCAGCGGGCAGATCGACTGCGGTCTGAAAGGCATCCCAGCTGAGAATGTCGTGCAGCAGAGCCTGGTAGCCTGACACGTTGGGATGCAGGCCGTCGGCTGAGATCAGCGGCAACCACCAGGGTTCGCCCCGACCCAGCCATAGGTTCAGCACATCCAGGTAGGGAATATTGTGGCTAGTGCAGGCCAGACGGGTGGCTTCGCGGTAGCGCCACTGGTCGCTGTGGGTGTAGTAGAGCACCTCCGAGAAGGGCATGGCTTGCTCATTGACCGGGGGCATGCCCACAAACAGCACTGGGCACAGCTGTCTGGCTTGGCCCAGCAGGGCCTCTAGGTTGGCCTCAAACTCGTCAAAATTAGTGCGGTTGCGGCCCAGGGTATTGCCCACTCGAGCTGAGTCGTTGACGCCCACCGATAGCACCAGCAGGTCAGGCACCCGATTGCGAATTTCGCCCCGGTGGCGAAACTCGTGGTCGAGACGCTGCTGTACCTGGCTGACACCGTCGCCCCGCACCCCTAGGTTGTAAAACACTGCCCCTGGCAGGCCTGGGGCCAGCGTTAACCGGCGAAGCCGCTCGACCCAACCGCCCCCTTCAGCATCGCCAAAGCCATAGACCAGGCTGTCGCCCAACACCACGACCTTCTGGGGGTGGTGTTGCTTTAGGGTGATCCCAAAGGTGGGGCTGGGGTGGGAGGCAAGCATAGCGAAGAACAGATAAATTGAGTTGGACAGATTAAAGTACGCCGCAGGCTACAGCCAAATATAAAGAGGCCAATTTGAGAGCCATTGAGCTTCGGCCCCCGAGTCCTTGCTGCTAGCGAGAGCTGGGTGCCCTGCACTTCAAGTGCCTAGGGACGGCTCTAGCCGTTCTCACCGTGGCCGCAGCAGGTTGGCTACGGCTAGATTGGCGATCGGGCCAGCCCCGCCACGATTGCCGTTGGGGTTATACCCAAACTTTGTTTAAATTGTTTACATATTACCCTTTGGGGTGCCCATTGCTGGAGCAAGACCGCTTAAACCTCATCCCAGCTCAGATGTGGAGGTTTGCCGGTAGAAACGCTAACGCTAGGGATATCTAGCTGGGCTTAGCATTTAGAATTCCCAAAAGAGCGAGAGCCTTCAAAAAAGCGATCGCCCTAGCCTGAAACCGAGAGCTTTGCCTTAGGCTGTAAGTGGCTGTAATTAGTCAGAGCCATGCCGACCCTAGCCAAACTTGAGTAAAACCATGGAGCACGGTGTAGCAAACGGCGTTCAACCCCAGGGCAAAACACCGCCTAAGAGCTGGCTGGCCAGCTGGTGGGAGACCCTCAGCCCCATTGCCCAGTCGGTGCTAGTGCTTTTGGCCACCCCACTGCTGGTGCTCAACGTCTGGGCTGCTGCCATTATTTTTGGCTACTTTCGCTCCATTTTGGTAACGGTGCTGATTGCCGCCCTGCTGGCTTTTTTGCTCAGTTACCCCATGGCCCGCCTCGAATCCCTAGGGCTGAAGCGAGGTCTGTCGGCCACCCTAGTGCTGATGTTGGCTCTGCTCAGCTTTTCGGCCCTGGCCATTACCGTGCTGCCCTTTGTCATCGACCAAGGGCAGCAGCTGGTGGTGCGACTACCCGACTGGTTTGACTCGGGCAAAACTCAGCTCATGATGCTCGATGGCAAGATGGCCGAGTGGGGCTGGCCCATCAACCTCGATGGGCTGATTACCCAAACCAGCGATCGCCTCAAGCGCGAGATTCAGTCCATTGCGGGCGAGGCTCTCAACCTCACCATCAACGTGGCCGTCTTCACCGCCAACAAACTTCTCGACGTGGTGCTCACCATCGTGCTCACCTTCTACCTTCTCCAACACGGAGAAGAGGTCTGGGGCGGGGTAGTGAGTCTGCTGCCGAGATCCCTGCAAAGGCCTTTCTCCGAGACCCTACGCCAGAGTTTTCGCAATTACTTTCTGGGTCAGTTCATTGTCGCCAGCTGCTTTGGCACTGCCCTAACCATTATTTTTGGCCTGCTGAACGTGCCCTTTGGGTCGCTGTTTGGCCTCACGGTGGGGCTGCTGGCCCTGGTACCCTTTGGCGGCACCGTAGGGGTAATTGTGGTCACCTTGCTGGTGGCCCTGCGAGATATCAAAATTGCTATCCCCATGCTGATTGCAGCGGTCATCGTGCAGCAGCTAGTCGAAAACGGCATCGCCCCCAGGGTGCTGGGCAGTGTCACCGGCCTCAATCCTTTTTGGGTATTTATGGCGATTCTCTCGGGGGCCAGAGTGGGGGGGCTGCTGGGGGTGATTGTGGCCGTACCCGCTGCTGTGATTATTAAGGAGGCGCTGGTGGCCCTCCGCAATGCCCGTCAAGAGGCTTCACCGCTGGGGCCTGAAGCCCAGCCTGTGCCAACCCAATCTGCCGCTTTACTCTAGGGGCTGTCATCAATTAGTCGCGTATGGCCCAAAAATCAAAAGTTACAACCCCTCGGCTGTTGTTTGAGGCGGGCGTGGCAGGGCTGATCCCACAAGGGTTTTAGTTGTAATTGATGCCACGCCCTAGGGCCGCCCACCCAGGTAGTTGAGAATGCCCTGGGCGATCGCCTGGCCCATTTGGGCCTGCCAGCGCGGATCGCGCAGCTTTTGGGCATCGGTGGCCCCGGTGACAAAGCCGATCTCGATCAGGGCGGCGGGCATAGTGGTACGGCGCAGCACCAAAAATCTGGCCTGGCGCACGCCGCGATCGTTCATCGCCATGGTGCTGAGCACCTGGCGCTGGAGGGCCGTGGCCAGCACCCGCCCCGACTCAGAGTAGTGGTAGGTCTCTAGGCCATTGACCTCTGGCCGCTGCATATTCACCGCGTTGGCGTGGATGCTGACAAACACCGTGGCCCGGGCGGCGATCGCCATATCGGCCCGGGGCTGTAGGTCTACGGTTTGGTCGCCCTGGCGAGTCATCTGCACCGCCACGCCCTGGGCCCTCAGCGCCGCCGCCACATGGTGAGACACCGCTATCACTACCCCTTTTTCCTGAAGACCGCCAATGCCCACAGCCCCTGGATCTCGCCCCCCGTGGCCAGGGTCGAGCATGACCAAGACCTGTTCTCTAGGGCGCTGGGCTGGGACAGGGGCGGCGGGCTGGGGCAAAGCCTGGGTCACCACAGGTGGAACAGGGGATGCCGCCGGGGAGGTCGAACGGGCGATCGGTGGGGGAGGTGCAGCCGGGTTAATCACCGGCAGCACTACCGTGGTGGGCGGAGCCGCAATTTGCTGGGCAGCAATACCGATAGGAATGACCCAAATGCCCCCACTGGCCAGCGGCGTAATCTGCCAGTCAGGGCTATGCCGGTCTAGGGAGAGCGTGATCCGTACCGACGGAGGTGCCGTGGCAAACTGGGTCATTCCCCAGCGGTGAACCCCGTAGCGCCCCTGGGGTAGGGTTTCGGGGGCTATACCAGGAGCGATCGCCGCATCGAGCAGATCGATCACCAACTGTCGAGTTTGGTTAGCGTCGCGGGTGCGGTACACCTGCACCTGGGGTGCCGCACCCACCGTGGGAATAAAGAAACCCTCGGCGGTGGTCTGCACCCCCCGCAGCACGGTGGCTGTAGAGCCTACCGCCGCCAAGCTGACCTGATTGCGGCTGATCAGGGGCGGCAGGGGATCTGCTCCGACCATCGTCAGTGGTCGAGCCGCCGCCTTCGAACAATCTGGCACCACTAGATCGCCACTGGGCAACGGCACTGCACCGGGCAGCTGTACCACCCACTGGTGGTTGGTGAGCCCCCACACCTTGACTTGTTTAGGGTCTAGTTCATAGTCGGGGCTGAGCTCTAAAACCATGCGGGTCGTTTGAGCCGTAGCTTGGGTGACCCGCACAGCGGTGACAACCCCACCCACGGCTTGGTCACCCAGAGAGTCATCGGTCAAAACGCCGGGCAAATCGATCACTAGCCGCCGAGGATGGCTGAGCAAACTTACCTGCGGCTCGACACTGCCCTCGGTGGTAAACATGAGGCGATTTTGGCCCGTGTCGTACTGCCAGGTTTGTAGGCGTGCAGTAGCCCTGGCCGGTAGGCTGCCAACCAGGCACACCCCGACCACCCCGACTACCCCGGTAAAAAGCTGCCTTAGCCGCAACTGAGCGGATCTCCTCACGCACCACAAAAGTCGGCCTAGATCGCTGGCTCGACGTGAGCCAAGCCCTATCCAAAGCCGCGATCGCCCACTGTTCCAAAGCTAAGCCGGTTAGGGCCTAGATTCAGAAAAAATAGTCGACTAGACGGCTGAAATAGCCGAATTGGCTTAGATATTAGCTCACTTTTGTCAAAGCAAAGCGGCCAATCAAAGGGTGGCCCCGGCCCTAGCGGGGCTTAACCGTACTACCCAATCCATCGTCAAATACCAAATCCTGCTCGCCTGCCCCCGATTCAGCAGGGCGAACAGCGGTAAGGCCTGCGGCCAGGCTGCGCCCTACAGGTTTGCCGGTTGGAAATCAGGGGTATGGAATTCGGATGCGGTATAAGGGCAAAGGCACTAAAAAACCGGGTTGCTCGTAGGCTGACCAACGACTTTGGCTAGCACTAAGAGCAACTCGGTTTTTAGCTGAACCAACGCGATATCCAGCCACCTAGCTGGGTGTCGTCTGTACCTCAGCCTAGAAGAAGGAAGGCTGGTGACGAATTAGGCTGAGAAACTCTTCGCGGGTCTTGGAGTCATCTTGGAAAGATCCGAGCATGGCGCTGGTCACCGTCCATGAGCCAGGCTTTTGCACGCCGCGCATGACCATGCACATGTGGCTGGCTTCTACCACCACGGCTACCCCTTTGGGATCGAGAATTTCTTGCACCGCTTCAGCGATTTGGCGGTTGAGCCTCTCCTGCACCTGGAGTCGACGGGAATACATTTCGACGATGCGGGCTAGCTTGCTCAGCCCCACCACCCGCTGGTTAGGAATGTAGGCCACGTGGGCGCGCCCCATAAAGGGCAGCATGTGGTGTTCGCACAGGCTAAATAGGTTAATGTCGCGCACGAGCACCATTTCGTTATGGCCTTCGTCAAAAATGGCCCCGTTGACCAGCTCTTCAAGCGATTGTTGATAGCCACTGGTGAGAAACCGCATAGCCTCGGCAACGCGCTTAGGGGTTTTGAGCAGCCCTTCTCGCTCGGGGTCTTCGCCCACCGACAGCAGCATGGTGTGCACGGCGTCGCTCATGTCTTCAAAGCTGGTTTCAGGAATCGGGTATTGGTCAGCCTCTCGATAACTGTGGGTGCGATCGGGGCGAATTTCAGGGGATTTACCCTTGAGACCACTGCCGTTGCTAACTTGGTCATTGAGGCTATTTGAGGATGCGATAGTCATAGGGCTTCTAGACACTCCAGAGATTCAACAAAGGTGTATGTAATTAAGTAGGCCGAGTGGGCCAGGTCAAGGCAGGTAAAAACTCGTTACAGCGCCCCACCCGCAGGCATCAAGGTGAGGTCTTCAATGACAGCCTCGGGCGGCAGAAGAATGGTGTGGAGGACGGTCTGGGCCACGATCTCCGGGGTCAACATCGACGATCGGTCAAAATCGGCCTGCACGGTGTCGGTATCCCAGAGCGGGGTGTTGACAGAACCGGGCGACACCGTCACCACGCGAATGCCGTGGGCTCGTTCCTCCGCGGCCAGCACCCGCGACAGGGCTACCACGGCGGCTTTGCTGACGGTGTAGGCCCCCCAGTCGGGAAAGGTAGCCTTGGCCGCGATGGAGGCAATGTTGACGATGGTGCCGCCCCCTCCCTGACGCAGCGTTGGCAGCACCGCCTGGATGCACTGAAACACGCTCGTGAGGTTGAGATCCATCACCCGCTGCCAGTCGGCTAGGGGCATGGTGGCCAGTTCCCCGGTGTAGGCCATACCGGCATTGTTGACCACCACACTGAGCGGCCCAAAATCAGCCAGCACCTCGGCTAGCCGATCGTGCAGACCTTCCATTTGGGCCAGATCTACGGCGTAGGCTTTGGCCACCACACCGTAGGTCAGCAGCTCTTGCTGCACCGGCCCCAGAGAATCTAGGGAACGGCTGAGCAGAGCCACATCGTAACCAGACTGAGCCAGGGCATGGGCGATCGCCCGACCAATGCCCCGACTCGCCCCGGTTACCAAGGCCCGACGCGGCAAATCTGAGAGATTAGACGTTTGCAAAGATAGGTACCAATCGACAAAAAATCAGAAACGGCCCCTAGGATGCCCCAGCCAAACAACGACCAAGCAGCCCCGTAGAACCCAGCTCGCTACTCATGTTAACAAATGTAAAGGCTCAATTCATAAACTTCCCGCCCTCAATTGCGGGGAGATTTCCCACCCTAGGGCCAAATTGAGGCCGTCAGATGAATGGAGAATTAAAGCCCACTAGGGAAAATGGCAGCGGTGCCCAAGGCCCCTAGTCTCAACCCCAACCCCTAGGCTGCTTCGGCAAAAACGCCGACCTGACGGTACTTTTGGTATCGCAATCGCTGTAGATCGGCAGTGGGTAACTGAGACAACTCGTCTAGGTGACGCACTAAAGCCTGTTTCAAGGTCTCTGCTGCATCGATGGGGTGGGCGTGGGCACCGCCGACTGGCTCGGGCAGTAGATCGTCTAAAATCCCCAATTGTTTGAGGTCCCAGGAGGTGATTTTCAGCGCTTCAGCGGCTTCACCGGAGCGAGCAGCGTCTTTCCAGAGGATGGCGGCACAGGCCTCGGGGCTAGCCACGGTGTAGACCGAGTGCTCAAACATCATCAGGCGATCGCCCACCCCAATGCCCAAGGCACCGCCCGACCCGCCTTCGCCAATGATGGTGCAGACAATCGGTACACTCAGGCCAAACATCTCTCGCAGGTTGTAGGCGATCGCCTCGCCCTGGCCCATTTCCTCAGCCTCGTAGCCGGGGTAGGCCCCTGGGGTATCAATAAACGTAATGATTGGCATTGAAAAGCGATCGGCGTGGCGCATCAGCCGCATGGCCTTGCGGTAGCCACCAGGAGAGGCCATGCCAAAATTGCGAACCACGTTGTCTTTGGTGTCGCGCCCTTTTTGGTGGCCCAAGATCACCACCGGGCGACCATCGAGACGGGCAACTCCGCCCACTAGGGCAGGGTCGTCTTTGCCCGAGCCGCGATCGCCGTGCAGCTCGATCCATTCATCGGTGATGGCCTGGATGTAGTCGAGAGTGCTGGGGCGGCGAGGGTGGCGAGCCACCTGGAGACGCTGAGCCGGGGTCAGGTTAGAAAAAATTTCTTGCCGCAGATGGGTAGCGCGGGCCTCTAGCTGGCGCAGCTGGGCCGACACATCGACATCATTTTCCTCCGCCAGGTCGCGAATTTGAGTGATGCGGGCCTCTAACTCAACCAGGGGCTTTTCAAAGGACAGCAGAATAGACTTGCGCTCAGGTGGGGCCATAGCGGAGGGATGAAAACCAATTAAACACGCCAAGATTGAGCTAAGAACACCGGATCGCCCAGAAAATTCTTACGCCTCTGCCATCTAGGATACCAAGTTGCGGCCCCCCTTCTTAAGGTGGAATAACCCAACCCCAGCGGCGAAAAAGCCATCCAAGAAAAAAATGGCTTCTAGCGATGCAGTTTTTGAAGAGATTCAACGTTTTGTATCGGTGAGCCTGGGCCAAAATGACCTACACCCAGCCTGGGCCGGGCAAACTAAGTTGTTTTAGGGGGCTTGACGGGCTATTTACGCCTCAGTACAACTGACTAAGTTCCATCAAGCCAAGCGGTAAACCGATTCATGCCCCGTCGTGACGGCTTGTCAGTGAGAAAACAACAGATCAGAAGCCGGGACAGGCCTGGGTTTTGATGACTGTCTAAATCGATGTCTGAAGGTGTGATCGTCAGTCCCCTAAGCCCCCGAGGTGCGAGTGGCCAATCAACCGTTGAACGTTATTGCCCCTATCAAGCCGGGTCAAGAAGACTCGTTGCGCCGGGTGCTGGATGCGATCGCCGCCGACCTGATCGACAACCCTTACTTTCAAATCGCCCGCAGCCAGCGCACCCACTTCCTGCGCCTGGCAATTATGACCGACCCCGACTACGGCCCCCGGCTACTCATGACCGGCAACTACGACGGCCCCTGGGTCGACTACGTGCAAGAAATTATCACCCTCAGCCCCGGCCTAGACGACCTGTGGAACCACTGCCAGGGCTACAGCGGCAGGCAGACCTTTGAGCGGTTTTTGGGGACCAACTCCCATAAGGCCCAGGCTGCCTACGTCGCCGTGCAGGGCGAATCGGTGGGCAGCATTCGCCGTCGCCGCGATCTGCGCCAAACCCTGCAACACCTGGTAGATCTAGACGAGATGGCTGACTACCTCGATGCCCCTGGCCTCAAGCCCCTGCTAGACGATCTGGAGCTACTCAAGCCACCCCGCACAGTATGGCAAGCCTTTCGGATGCTGGTAACCCAGGTCTGGCAGGTGGTGGAAAGCATTTATAACGGTCTCTGCGATCTGCTTAAATCCATCATTCTCTGCGTGCTGCGGCAGGTGGGCGGCATTTTGGGTGCCCCCGACCAGCCCCGGCTGATTGGCCAATACGTGGGGGCTGAGGTGGACTACGATCGCATCCGCACCCTAAATCAACCCGAGGTGGTGCACGGCACCAACCACCTGCATCTGCTCTCAACGGTGCGGCCTGGCCGACTGCTGCGGCTCAAGATTGTGCTGCTGTTGGTAAATTTTGCTGGCCGCTACCTGTTCCCTCCCGGCTCTCTCTCCAACATTCGCAGTATTCATTTTGCCCACTGGTCAATTGTCGATGGGGGCAAGCACCTGCTGTTTGTCACTCACTATGACGGCTCCTTTGACAACTATCTGGGCGACTTTGCCGATCGCGCCAGCGACGGCCTCAACTCGGTTTGGAACAATGTCGAGGGCTATCCCCTGGCCGGAGCCCAGGACATTTTTGCCTTTAAACAGTTCTTTCGTAACGACCAGCAGCTGCCCTCCCAGGTGTTTTACCGGGCCTACCCCAACACCACCGTGGTGAATATTTTGCGCGATCGCGCCATTGTGCAACCCCTGGCCGAGGGGCTCGATCGCCCCGCCCTTGAAGACTGGTTGACCGAGCTATAGCCCTCCCTGCCCCCTCGTGGAGTTACCCACCATGGCCCCCCTCACTCCCCCTAACCGAGACGACATTCAGGGCATACTCCTGAGCGGGTTTGGCCACCTGTTTCACACCTACTACCTGCTGCTGACGGTGACCGATGCGGTAGCCGCCAAGACCTGGCTCAGGCAAACCCTGCCCGCTGTCACCACTGCCCAGCGCTGGCCCAAAGATGTCAACGGCAAGACGATCAAACCCGACATCACCCTCAATCTGGCGTTGACCCACAGCGGTCTCAAAGCTCTGTGGCTGGTAGACAAGGCCCTCAGCACCTTTCCGCGAGAGTTTATTGAGGGCATGGCCGAGCCTAAGCGGGCGGAAATTCTCGGTGACACCGGAGCCAGCGCCCCTAGCGAGTGGGAGTTTGGCGGCGATCGCGGTGCCCCCCTGCACCTGATCGTCATGCTCCACGGCCACAGCCCCCAGCAGCTCAGAGACCATGCCCAGACCCTGGTACCAGAGGGCTCTGGCCTGGCGGCAGTAGCGGTGGAAGAAGGCTTTCGTCTGCCCTCTAAAAAAGAGCACTTTGGCTTTAACGACAGCATCTCCCAGCCCGAGATCAAGGGCTTAGAAACCCCCGGCAGCAGCCCCACCCAGGTGGTGGCCACGGGCGAATTTTTGCTGGGCTACCCCGACGGCTACGGCATTCTGGCCCTTACCCCCGTAGTGCCCAACGCCGACGACCCCGAAAACCTGCTGCCCGGCTTTCCCGGGACAGAGCTACCGGGCTACAAAAACTTTGGCCACAATGGCAGCTTCCTGGTCTACCGCAAACTCTCCCAGGATGTGGCCGGTTTCTGGCAGTACATCGCTAGCCAGGCCCAAACCGCCGAGGGCCAGCCCGACCCCGATGGCATGAACCTGATGGCCTCCAAGTTTGTCGGTCGCTGGCCCAGCGGTGCCCCCCTCACCCTCAGCCCCGATCGCGATCGGCCCGAACTCGCTGACCAAAACGAGTTTCTCTACCTGCCCACCGACGCCAAGGGTTTTGGCTGCCCCATGGGAGCCCACATTCGCCGCACCAACCCCCGCGACTCGCTGCTCGATGCCCCCGGCCAGGGCTCGCTGATGACCGCCAGCCGCCACCGCATTTTGCGCCGGGGCAGCCTCTACGGCGACCCCCTGTTTGACCTAGATACCCTCGACCAGGGCCAGGTGCCGGTGGATATTCAGGACGACGGCGGCGATCGGGGGCTGCATTTCTTTTGCTTTAACGCCGACATTGGCCGCCAGTTTGAGTTTGTACAGCAAACCTGGGCCAACAACCCCCGCTTTGACGGCCTCTACGACAACAAAGACCCCCTCATCGGCGACAACGATGGCACTGGCACCATGGCCATGCCCCGCTGCCCTATCCGCCAGCGGGCGCTGAACCTGCCCCGGTTTGTGAATATGGAGGGCGGCGGCTATTTCTTTATGCCCAGTCTCAGCGCCCTGCGGTTTTTGACTACGTGATTTATTGTTTGCGGTTACCAGTCCTCTCTGTCACCAGCGTTTTCCCGGCATAGACCCAGGGCAGACACATAGGTCTGCCCCTACGGCTTGGCCTTTTGAGCATTGGGGCTATGTGACTCGGATTTGCCCTGAAAATAAACCTGAGATGGTGCATCGCTGCGCGGATGACCCCTACGATTTTTATCGTTGGGGGTACCGCACTAGCGGCATGGACGATTGGTATCAAACGGTTGCCTTGGCGTATGCAGGCTGTTGGGGCTTGGCGCGGGCCAGCAGGTCGGCTTCAGCAGGCACTCTGACCTTTGAGGCCAACCCCAAGAACTCCAGCACTTTCACAAACCAAAAAGTGGGGTCTGGCAAATAGACCACCTGGCCATCGCGAATGGTAATGCCCTGGCGGCTGGAAGACTGAAAGGCATGGTGGAGATTGTGCCAACCTTCGCCTAGGGTGATCAGGGCCACAAAACTGTTGTTGCGGCTTTTGTCATCGGTGGCAAAGGGCTGGGCACCAAAAATATGGGCCAAGGAGTTAACCGTTTGCACCCCATGAAACAGGAGCGTGGTACTGAGAAAGAAAGCTCCCAGATATTCAAGCCCGCCAATGCCATAGGAGATAGTTCCCAGGGCAATGAGAGGGAGGAAATGCAGCCGATCAATCATTCGTAAGACCCGATCATTCTCCACGTCGCTGGGCAACTTGGTAGGAAAAGTCCGTCGAGATAACAACCAAAGGCCGTGGGACCACAAAAAACCGTCAATGCCCTGGGGCGAAGTATGGGGCGAGTGGGAATCTAGCTCCTGATCGGCGTGCTGATGGTGGACTAGATGGTGAGCTTTCCACCAGCTTGGCCCCATCTGCCCCGCCGATGCTGCCACCACACTGCCTACCCATTTCACCCAAACCGGGGCCTGATAGGATTTGTGGGTAATCAGCCGATGGTAGATGCCCGTTGTTGCCAACATGCGTATGACGTACAACGCCACGATCCATAGGACAGCGCCCCACGAGAGGCCCGTTACCAAGACGAGCAGTGCTCCCAGATGGTAGATGGTCAGCTGTATTGGCCCCATCAAATAAGACGCCAGCGTGAGTTGAGAGTACGGCCTCATTATTTTCCTTTTTGTCTACAGGGGTAGTTGATCCGTCTTTCGAGCCAGGGATGAGGTTTCGATTAGAGCCTCGACCCATGATTGTCCCTAGTGGTCTGTCAAGACTCAGTTTGAGGATTGTATTGGCTGGAAGCCACCTAAACCAGGCCTTGCAGCAATCACCCATAGCAATTCTTAGCGTTGGTGCGGCACTAGGGTTCTATATTTTATGGTGTTGAAAACCGAATGGCCGGTTTGGGCAGGGCCATGGCTGCTGGAGTTTTGGGATGCACCCGCAGAATGTAGACGCCCTGCTCGGGCAGGGGCTTAGTGGTGTGGTTGTCAGTGGTGAGGGGATACCAATCCATCGGAAAGCAGTCGCGACTGTAGAGACTGAAATAGAGGCTGTGGGTGTCTCGCAGGGCCGGGGGCAGGTCGATGGTGAGCTGTTCTCCCCGATCGAGCGCACCGTAGAAAAAGTGGGTTTCTGGGTTGGGAACGGGAAGAAAGATTGGTTTGACTATCGATCGCGGCAACCACTGCATCCACCGCAGCAGGGGGTAGACGTAGAAATTTAGGGCGCTAAACAGTAGGCCTCGACGGGGGGCCAGCCCGCGATAGAACTGGTTAAAGTCGGGCGGGGCCGATCGCACCTCTGAGGCCAGGGCTGGGGTGCCATCGACGGCGATCGCCGGTAGCTGCACCGGGTCGCGCCAATCGTAGTGGCGCAGCCCCACCAGGTAGCGCCCTGGGGGCAGGTCGATGGTGGCGGTGTCTTGGTCGGGGGGCACCGTGAGAGAGCTGATGCTGGTCAGGGTCTTGTAGCCCTTGAGGGTGTAGACCACCGCCGTCCAGGTGGGGGCCGACTGCCAGAGCGATCGCACATCCAGCGTGATCTCAGACTGCACGGTAAAGGGGCCTGCGATCGCAATCAGCGAGTGCAGGTTCCACCGGGCGCGGCTCATGGTCCACAGCAGCTTGAGGGGCGATTTGAGAAAATCTGCCGACACCACCTGCCAGTCGGCCTCAGTCTTGGTGTCGGTGGGGTTGTAGTAGCGGCTGATCAGCGTCAGGGTGCCCCGTACCAGCCGCGAAAAGCCAAAGGACAATAGCCCCAGAGGAATCTCCCACAAAATTGCAAGCTGTCGGGTCAGGGTCATTGGCGAGGCTCCGATGGGGTAGTTGAGACTTGGCCCTCGGAAGTCAGGGCAGCGTGAATCACCTGGGCGAGGCCCCCAGGGGTTTCGAGGGGCAGGTCATGCCCCCCAGCCAGGGTCACCGGGTTAGCCTGGGGCAAGCTCGCCTGCAAAAAGGCCAGATCTTCAGGCCGGTTGAACTGGCTGCGATCGCCAAATACTACCGTAGTGGGTCGCTGAATGCCCTTGAGAATTTGGCCGTAGCCCGCGCGATCGAGCAGACCGCCGCTCAGGCTCAGGGTCGTGCGAGTCTGCAAGCGCGGATCACCCCGCCACACTACGCCCCCCGCCACCGCCTGGGTTAGCCGCTGGGCCAGAGCCTCGGCCATGGGCGGCGACAGGTAGGGTTTTAAGGCCAGCAGCCGCTGGGCCGCCACTGCCACCGACGCCATCACGGTCGGCGGGGGAGAATGAGTCAGGGCATCGAGATGGGCCACGAGCTGGGGGGCAGGTTCTAGGGAGGGGCCGGGGGCAGGCACCACGGGCTCTACTAGCACCAGCTGCTGCACCCGCTCGGGTCGCAGACTGGCCACAATCGCCCCCAGCACAGCCCCCATAGAGTGTCCCACCAGCACCACAGGGCCACCCAGGGATGCGGTCAGACTGTCGAGGTCGCCGAGAAAATCGAGCAGTTGATAGCCGCCATCGGGGCCAGCATGGGCCGAGCGGCCATGGCCCCGCAGATCGGGGGCGATCACGTGGTAACCCCGGTCAGCTAAAGCCGTCGCCACCCCATCCCAGGCGGCACCCTGCTCTAAAATGCCGTGGAGACAGAGCACCCGTGGCCCCTCCACTGGCCCCCAATGGCACAGGTAATAGGGGCGATCGCGCAGCAAGATTTCCTCTTCTCGCATAGCCCCTAGGGGGAGGTAGTTGGGGGGCAAGGAGACTGGCTCAGCCCGCGCTGGGGCAGGCAGGGCAGGAGAGATAGCCTGCTCCTGGGGTAGGGGATAGTCAAACTCTGCCGCCAGAGCCTGGCTGGTGGGGCTGAGGCGGTGAGGGAGCTGAATGCCCTGCCAAATTTTGGCCAGGTTAGCCTCAATACGGCTGCGCTGGCGAAAGTTGGGGTCATCCACCGCCATAGACTGGGCGCTGATGCCGTCGGTCATGCGCCGCCCCTCGTAGGGGGTCAGCACCGCCGGGTCAAAGGGCAGCTCCAAAAAGGCGCAGAGCTGGCGCATGGTGGTTTCGGGGTCGACCACCAGGTCTTCGTAGCGCAGGGTGTAGTGGCGATCGCCCCCCAGGCCGCTAGTAAAAGTGCGAATGTTTTGGTTACAGACCTGCCACACCTGCTCCGCCAGGCGATAGGGGTCATCGGGTTCTAGGTCGAAGATTTTGTACATGCGATTGTGCACAAAGGACTCGATCACCGCGTAGGGGTGGCGCACCAGGTGAATGTATTTCGCCCCCTCAAACATCTGCTCGGCCCGCTCCAGGGTTTCGAGGCTGAGGCTGTAGGTGGGCGATTTGTCGACCAACAGCCGCCCCCCGGCCATCTGCTGAAGCTTGTCGTACACCGCTGGCACGGTGGTTTGGTGCTGCCGCCATTTGTTCAACAATGCGGCAGCCTGGTCAGCCTGCACCTGCAACAGCTCCATCACCGCCCGTTGTAGCCCCTCTTGCAGGTAGCTGTAACCCAATGCCGCCCCCTGGGCCTCCAGGGTGTTGAAGGGCAGCAGGTGCAGCTCTGGGGGGCAAAACAGACCGGGGTGGCCCGCCAGCATCACCCGCAGCAGGGTAGAGCCCGAGCGAGGAGCCGACAGCAAAAACACCATGGGTGGGTTGCGGCGGGGTAAAGGCTCCAGAGGAGCCGGAGCCTGCCAGGGGCTCTTGGGCAGTTCGGTGTCTGCCGTTTCTGATATCTCTGCCGCCACGTCTGTAGCCTCTAGCCCTGCGTCATGCCGATCGCGGGCAGGACGATGCACCCGGATTAGCTCCCGAGCGATGTAGGCCGCCAGCGCCGCCACGGTGGGATGGGCCAGCACCTCTCGGGGATACAGCACCAGATCCAGGTCTTGCTTACAGAGAGTCAGCAGCTCCATGGTCATCAGCGAGTCGATGCCCAGATCCATCAGGGGCGCATCGACGAGCACGGTCTCGGCCAGCCCCATCACCGTCGCCACCTGGGTCTGCAAGTAGGCCTGCACGGTGGCGACCCGCTCGGTCTCGGGCAGGGCCAAGATTTGCTCCAGAGTCTGCTCCAGGGGGGGCGCGATCGCCTGAGTCTGCGCAGCCGAGACGGTAGCTGTATGCTTCTGGGCCACAGCCACAGTTTCATCGCCAATCAAAGCAGAGATGATCGCCGGGGGGCGAGGGGTGGGCAGATAGCGCAGCAGACGGGGCCAGTCTAGATGGGCGATCGCCACCGCTGCCGGGGTTTCCGCCGCCAATAGTCGCCCTAGCCATTGCCAACCCTCTGATGCGGCCAAGGCAGGCATACCCCGCTGGGCTAGCGCCGTAGAACTTTGGTGGGCAGCCATCCCCGCCCCCTGCCAAGGGCCCCAGTTAATGCTGAGGGCCGGTAGCCCCCGCTGGCGACGGTACTGAGCTAGAGCGTCTAGCCCCGCGTTGGCCGCTCCGTAGTTGCCCTGACCGGGGGAACCCAGCACCGACGTAATCGACGAAAACAGCACAAACCAGTCCAGGGGCAGCCCCTCGGTGAGCTGGTGCAGGTGCCAGGCTCCCTCCAGTTTGGCGGGCATTACCTGATTAAACTGATCGGGGGTCTGGTTGGCCACAAAACCATCGGCCAAAACCCCCGCCGCGTGGAACACCCCCCGCAGCGGCGGCAACTGCTGCTGAATGCGATCGAGCAGGGTGGCCAAGGCGGTGCGATCGCCCCCATCCACCGCCTCGACCCACACTGTAGCCCCGGCCTGGCGCAAAGGATCTAGGGTTTTCTCTAGCTCAGTGCTAGGGCCCCGACGACCTGTCAGTACCAGGTGGCGAGCCCCCTGCTCCACTAGCCAGCCAGCCAACTGCTGGCCCAGAGCGCCCGTGCCCCCAGTAATTAAATAGGTAGCTTCTGCTTGAATCGACTGGGTGCTAGCCCTAGATGCGGGGACAACATCGAGGGCGTAGAGTCGGGGTACCCAGGTCTGGGCCTGGCGCAGGGCCAACTCATCTTCGCCCTGGGGATTGCTTACCAGGGTCACCAGGTTGTCTAGCCAGAGAGTTGATTCTGACGCATCAGTCTGCCCAGGCCCATCTACCAGGCCACCCCAAAATTCAGGATGCTCTAGGCGCAGGGTACGGCCCAGGCCCCACAGCACCGCCTGCTGGGGTGACGTGACGGTATAGGAGGGCGATACAGATTGAGCCCCCTGGGTGACTAGCCAAAGCTTGGGCCAGGGTTGAGCTTGGTCGGGCTGCTGGGCAAGTTCCTTTACCCAATGCAGCATCGGCTCGGTCATGGCCTGAGCATCTGGCTGCTCATGGTTGATCTCGGGGGCTAGCACGAGCAGGTGAGTCATGGGCTGCGACTGCAAAGCCGCCAGAAGTGCTGCAAAAGGACGTTCCTGGCCTAGAGATACCTGGTAGTGGTCGGGCTGAAGCGCCTGAAAGCGATCGCCCCCAGAGACTCGAATCGCCCCAATTCTACGCTTTTGCAAGATTTGGCTCAGGCTATTCCAAAGGGCATCGGTGGCTCCCCAGATTAACCAGCGATCGCCCGCCACTGCCGGAGCGGGGGCAATCGCCAGGGGCTGCCAGACAATGCCATAGGCCGCACTGGGCACTTGTGCAGGAGCATCATGGCTCACCGCCACCGGGCGATCGGGCAGGGCCAGGTCAATCCAGTAGCGCTGCCGCTGAAAGGGATAGGTAGGCAGCGACAGCCGCTGACGTGGGTAAGGGCGATCAAAACTGGCCCAGTCGATGGTTAGCCCTCGCTGGTAGAGGTGACCCAGGCTGGTGAGCAGGGTCTGCCAGTCTGACTGGCCCCGGCGCAGAGAGGGCAGCCAGGTGTGGTAGCTGTGGGCCACGCAGCGCTTGCCCATGGCGCTGAGCACCGGATGGGGGCCAACTTCTAAAAACAGAGTGTGGCCTGCTTCGTGCAGGGTGGCGATCGCCTCGGCAAACTGCACCGGCTGACGGGCATGGCGTCGCCAGTAGCGGGCATCCACAGGCAGATCGGGGCCGACGAACTGCCCGGTCAGGTTAGACACCAGCGGTATGGTCGGGGCGTGGAAGCTAATGCCCTGGGCGCTCTGCTCAAACACATTGAGAATTGGATCCATCAATGCCGAATGAAAGGCGTGGGACACCTGTAGCGGTTTGGTGCGAATGCCCTGGCTGTGCAGATCGTCAACAACGGCATCGAGATCGCCCAGGGGGCCAGCGATAACGGTGTTGTCTGGGCCATTGAGGGTTGCCAGAGAAACGGTACTGGGCAGCACTGCCGCCACCGTATCGGCGTCGGCAAACACCGCCACCATGCCACCGTTGGCCGGCAGGGTCTGCATCAGCCGCCCCCGCAGGGCCATCAGCCGCAGCCCGTCTTCGAGGCTAAACACACCGGCCACGCAGGCGGCCACGTATTCGCCCACGCTGTGGCCCATCACCGCCGCTGGGCGAATGCCCCAGGAGATCCACAGCTGGGCCAGGGCATATTCCAGGGCGAACAGAGCAGGCTGGGTGTAGCCCGTTTGATGCAGAGAAGCGGTGGGGGAGTCTTTCCCCGTGCCGTCTTCTCCAAACAGCAAACTCGGCAGGGAACGGTCTAGGTAGGGTTGTAGCAGCTCGTCGCAGCGGTCAATGGTGGCTCTGAATACGGGCTGGGTGTCATAGAGCTGCCGCCCCATGCCAACATACTGGGAGCCTTGACCGGTGAAGAGGAAGACAACGCCGGGGGAGGGGGAAGCGGGAGAGGGGGGAAGCGGGGGATTGTATTGCTGGAGGGCCGTGACCAGGGTAGGCAGGTCGGGGGCCAGCAGGGCCAAGCGGTGGTCGAAGGGGGTGCGCCCAGCATTCACCGTATAGCACAGGTCACCCAGATTGGCCTGGGGCATTTGGCCCAGGGCGGTAGCCATGGTCTGGGCGTAGGTTTGCAGGGTTGGCTGCGATCGCGCCGACAGGCAGAACAGGTGCAGAGGTCGATCTATCCCCACATCGCTGGTGAAAATGGGGGCGGCCTGGAGGGCCACGTGGGCATTGGTGCCGCCAAAGCCAAAAGAACTGACCCCCGCGATCGCCATATTCTCAGCCTCAGCCCATGGTTCACGCTGCTGCTGCACCCGCAGGGGGAGCTGATCAAAGGGAATATAGGGGTTGGGGGTATGGAAGTGCAGACTGGGCACCAGGGTGCGGTGGCGCATACAGAGAGCCACCTTGATCAGGCTGGCGATGCCCGCCGCCGCCTCGGTGTGGCCAATGTTGCTTTTTATCGAGCCGAGCCGTACGGGCTGATCGAGCTCGCGCCAGGGTCTAAACACGTTGCCCAGGGCCTTGGCTTCGATCGGGTCGCCCAGCAGGGTGCCGGTGCCGTGGGCCTCAATATAGTCCACCTGATTGAGGGCAATACCCGCCCGTTCGTAGGCGGCCTTGACCACCGCCTCCTGGGCGGCGGGGCTGGGAGCAGTGAGGCCGTTGGTGCGGCCATCCTGGTTGGTGGCGCTGCCTCGGATTAGGGCATAGATGCGATCGCCATCGGCCAGAGCCTGGCCCAGACGTTTTAGCACCACGGTGCCCACCCCCTCAGAGCGCACAAAGCCATTGGCCGCTGCATCAAAGGCTTTGCACCGACCCTCAGGAGAGAGGGCGGTCAATTTGCTAAAGCCCACGGTGACGGTGGGGGTCAGCATCAGGTTGACGCCCCCGGCCAGGGCCAGGCTGCTCTCACCATTCCACAAACTCTGACAGGCTAGGTGCACCGCCACCAGCGACGACGAGCAGGCCGTATCCACGGTCAAACTCGGGCCTTGCAGGTTGAGCAGGTAGGAGACTCGATTGGCCACCATGGTAGAGGCCAGGCCCGTGGCGGTGTAAGTGCCCACTACCTCTGGCCCCTGGAGCAGCATCTGGCCGTAGTCGAGGGTCGAGGCTCCGGCAAACACTCCCACCGGCTGCCCTCCCAGGGTCTGGGGCACAATCCCCGCATCCTCTAGGGCCTCCCAAACGCTCTCTAAAAACAGTCGCTGCTGGGGGTCTATATAGGGGGCTTCGCGGGGGGCAATACCAAAAAAAGCCGGGTCAAACTGGTCGACCCCGTCGAGAAACCCGCCCCAGCGGCAGTAGGTTTTACCCGGAGCCTGGGGGTCGGCATCATAGAACGCTTCTACATCCCAGCGATCGGCGGGCACCTCGCGAATGGCGTCTTGCCCCTCGTTCAACAGCTGCCAGTAGGCCTGCAGGTTGGCAGCACCCGGCAGCCGACAGGCCATCCCCACAATAGCAATGGGTTCAGGTAGCCCTTGTTTGCGCTGCAACTCTAGCTCCAACAGCAGCCGTTTCTCTGGGGAAAGGCTGCTAATTCGCCTAGCGAGATCCTCCACAGGCCGACTCCCACGCTCCATTAATAACGCTGTTTGCCCAGCAGGGTCCGCACCTCTGCATCAGACAACAGCTCCAATTCTCGTACAATCTGTTCTAATTCCCGACGATCTATCGCCTCGACCTGGGTTGGAGCAACGGTGGCACTGCTCTGGGCCGAAGCCAAATAGATCGATAGCGCCTCAATGGTGGGGTATTCGTAGGCCAGGGTAGGCGATAGAGGTACCCCAAGAGCTGATTCCAACGCCTCCGCTAGCTCTACCGCCGCCAGGGAGTCGAGCCCATGTTCGGCCAAGGGCTGGCGCACATCGAGGGTGTGCTTGGGCACTTTTAGGGCAGTAGCTAGCCAACTCACCATCCAGTCGGCGATCGCTTCAGGGCTGGTCAGGCTGGGCAAACGGGTCAGACGTTCAGTCACTGGAGACGGGTTGACTATCCCAGGCTGAGGATCTGGGCTAGGGGCGATCGCCTCGTCGTCATACGCTTCGCCGGGTAGGCCCTCTGCTGTAGCCAGCGCCTGACGGGCCTCTGCCGCAGGCCAGCCGTAGACTACGTCAAACTGCCCGTCTAAGAACATTGCTCGGCACAGGTGGCGCTGTACCTTGCCGCTAGAGGTTTTGGGCAGGGCGTTGGGCTTGAGCAGGGCGATCGCCCCCACCTGCAAGTCATGGTCTTCGGCCACCCGGCGGCGCAGGGCAGCAAAAATGGCTTCGGGGTCAGCGGTGCGCAGGGCACTGCGCTCCAGCTCATGGACGATCACCAGGTGCTCGGTGTCATCCCACAGCACAGAAAAAGCCGCTCCGCCACCCTGGCGCAGGGCTCGATGGGCTTGCTCTGCAGTGGCTTCAATATCCTGGGGATAGTGGTTGCGGCCTCGAATGATAATTAGATCTTTGAGGCGACCCGTGACGTACAAGTCATCGCCGTAAAGAAACCCCAGGTCGCCCGTGCGCAAAAATGGCTCCTCAGCCCCATCGGCCAGAGTGGCGTGAAAGGCCTCTAAGGTGGCGGCCTCTCGCCGCCAGTAGCCCTGGGCAATGCTGCGCGACCAGCGCACCCAGATTTCGCCAATGGTGTTGGGGGGGCACTGGCGATGGCTATCGGGATTCACAATGCACAGCTGGTGGGGAATAGCCGGTGGGCCACAGCTTACGACCGGGCGGGCTGTGTCGTCATGACTGTCGTCGGCCAGGGTGACGTGGTTCTGTTGCAGGTCAGCGGCCTTTAGAATCAGCTGTTTGGGCTCAGTCTGTACCGCCTCCCCCGTTACCAGCAAGGTGGTTTCGGCCATGCCGTAGCAGGGGTAAAAGGCCTGGGGCCGAAAGCCGCTGGCAGCAAAGGCGGCGGCAAACTGGGCCAGGGTGGCCTGCTGCACTGGCTCTGCTCCACTAAAGGCCAGCTGCCAATGGCTGAGGTCAAGACCCCGCCGCTGCTCGGGGGTAGTTTTGCGCACGCACAGATCGTAGGCAAAGTTAGGGCCGCCGCTGGTGGTCGCCCGATAGTGTGAAATTGCCTCTAGCCAGCGCACCGGACGCTGGAGAAACGAGACTGGAGCCATGAGGGTCATCTCAGCCCCAACGTACAGAGGCTGCAAAATGCCTCCTACCAGACCCATATCGTGGTAAGGCGGCAGCCAAGAGACCCCCCGACTGGCGGCGGTGTTGCCAAAGCAGCGGCCAATGAGTTCAGAGTTGTGCAGCAGGTTGTCGTGGCTGATCATGACGCCCTTGGGCAGGGCCGTAGAGCCCGAGGTGTACTGCAACAGGGCTAGGTGCTGGGCATCAATAGCTGGGGGCCGCCACTGCTGGGCCAGGTCGGGGTGTAGGCCATCGGTGCTGAGGCAGTAGAGCGATCGCAGCTGGGGCGTCTCGGCCAACCGCCGCTCTAGCTTTTGCAGGGTGGCGTTGTCGGTCAGAGCGACGGTGGCCCCGGCATCTTGCACCATGGCCTGGATGCGATCGAGGGAGCGATTGGGACGCGGTGGATAGGCCGGTACGGCGATCGCACCAGCATAGAGACAGCCAAAAAATGCAGCAATATAATCTAGCCCAGCGGGGTATAGCAGCAGTACCGGCTGATTTTGGCAGTTGAGATCGTGCAGAAGCACGGCAATGGCCTGAGCCTGCTGCTGTAGAGCGCTGTAGGTCATCGTCTGGGCAGTTTCTGGGGTGCCCTCCACCAAAAATCGATAAGCTATACCCTCGGGGGTCTGCCGAGCCCGCCAAGACAATAGCTCTACAAAGGTTGCAATCGTCGTCAAGGGCTGTAGTAACTCCTGGTTTAGCGTTTGGTTCAACATATCCACAGCCAATGACAGCGAAACAGACAGAGACACTTCTCCATTCTAAAAAGAAGGACTGTCTAGGCGCACTCTAGAATACCAACAGAGGTAGCGCATTACCTAGGCTTAACCCAGTAACCGTTGCTGAGCTGCGTTTGCAGCGAGGGCTAACCGACCGTCAACCATTGTTGACTACCCCTCCTTAACCGCCCTAGACGAGCAATCCTAGAACTATTCTCAGGGGCTCGCTTAGCGTAGGTAGGGGCAGAGAAGATAGGGGGGCAGGCACCATATCACCCCGAAAATCGAGCAGTTGAACCAGAACGAGATAACCAATAGCCAGCAGTAGAGAGAACACCCCAGTGATCACCGCGACTATCTTGGAGCGATCCAGTTTCAACCGATCTAGTTTTGAGCGATCCATAGGGCAGAGCCGTTAATCAATTTAAGAGAGGAAGTCATTACTAAGCACAATCTAACCCTGGCACAAATGGAGCTAAATTGACCTATGGCAAGGGAAAGGTTTTAGGAGGGTACTCTAAAAGCTTAGTCTTGCTATACCCAGTCCAGATCGAGATCGGTGGCTTTTCCCCAGGTAGCATTGCACGTCTGAACTTGGATGAGGTTTAGTGATTGTCGTCTATTTGCTCTAAGCACGGTTTCTATGAGCGCCCCATTGTTACCGACTGAGTCTACCCAGCTCAACAACCAACCTGCAGAAAATCGCCCTGCGGTGGTGCAGACCCAGGAGTTAGGCAAGGCCTACCGCACCGGGTTTTGGCTCAATCAGCGGGTCACCTCCCTGAAAAATTGCTCACTCAACGTCTTTCAGGGAGAAACCTTTGGCCTGCTTGGCCCCAATGGAGCGGGCAAAACCACCCTCCTCAAAATCTTGCTGGGCATCATTCGCCCAACGGGGGGAACGGCCACCCTGTTGGGGCATCCCCTGGGCGATAGCGCCATCAAGCAGCGGATTGGCTATCTACCTGAAAATGCCTACTTCTACGACTTTTTGACTGGGTGGGAGTTTTTACAGTATACCGCTGGGCTGTTTGGCCTGTCGCGGGCAGCCCAGCAGCGGCGCATTGGGGAACTGCTTGACCTTGTCGGCCTATCCCAGGATGTGGCTAAGAAAAAGCAGCTGCGCCAATACTCTAAGGGCATGTTGCAGCGGGTGGGCATGGCCCAAGCGCTGATCAATGACCCCGACGTGGTGTTTCTCGACGAACCGATGTCGGGGCTTGACCCCACCGGGCGGTTTCAGGTGCGGGAGATCATTCTGGCTCTGAAGCGTGAGGGCAAAACCATTTTCTTTAACAGCCACATTTTGTCGGATGTGGAGGTCATCTGCGATCGCATTGCCATTCTCGACCAAGGAGAGCTGATTGCTGTGGGCACCCTAGAACAGCTGCTAGGCACCGCCGACCAATACTTTGTCAAAGGACGGGGTGGCCGCACCGCCGAGCTAGAGCCCTGGCTCGACCAGATGACCGTGCAGGGCGACCTCTGGCATGGCCATGTCAAAGGCGATCCCTACGAATTTGCCAAACAAATTCCGGCGGCAGGTGGGCACCTAGTCACCCTGCAACAGACCCGCCCAACCCTTGAAGAGTTCTTCATTACTCAGATTCGGCAGCGTCGCCATGGTTAATTTGTTCCCGCCCCTGCTACCCCTGCCGTCAGTTTAATTGGCCCCTACGGGGTGCCTCCAGAGCCGGAGCATCTCTAGGGGAACGAGGGGCGATCGCTCTAGCCCTCGCCAAGATCGGCAATACCTAGGGGCGAGATCGGGCCATCTTGGTTCCAGCTGATGTCGGGCATGGTGGTCGAGGCTTCGCGCAGGGACACCTCCCAGTGTTTACGCATTGTCAGCAGGTAGGGATCCCCCGCTTGAAACTGAGCTCGATGGCGCACCTCAAAGCTGTTAGTGCGGTACATCATCATATGGATAGGCGGCCCCACCGACAGGTTTGACCGCATGGTCGAGTCAATCGACAGCAGCGCGCATTTGGCCACGGCGTCGAGGGGCACCTCAAAGCCCAGGGTTCGATCCAAGATAGGCTTGCCGTACTTGGTTTCGCCAATCTGCAAAAACGGGGTTTCCGGGGTGGCCTGGATGCAGTTGCCCTGGCTGTAAACCAAAAACAACTCCGGTGCCTCACCCTGCACCTGCCCCCCCAGCAAAAAGCTGCACTGAAAGTCAATCTTGTCTTTTTCTAGCCAGGGGCGATCGGCTGCTTGCAGAGCACGAATTTGCTCACCCAGGTAGCGGGCTATATCGTACATGGTGGGCAGGCTGTGCAGACTGGCAGGGCGATTCCCGGACGGATCCTGCGAATCGCGTTTAATATCCTGGCTGAGCTGGT
This sequence comes from Pseudanabaena sp. PCC 9330, assembly GCF_055795045.1. Taxonomy (NCBI): domain Bacteria; kingdom Bacillati; phylum Cyanobacteriota; class Cyanophyceae; order Pseudanabaenales; family Pseudanabaenaceae; genus Pseudanabaena; species Pseudanabaena sp. PCC 9330. The sequence goes on from NZ_JAYFES010000078.1 coordinate 25,724, forward strand.
GCACCACCGCCTGGGTAATCGACAGATTGCCAGAAGTACACAGCACAATGACGCGCTCGCCAGGCTTAGAAAAATCAAACAGCTTGCGGTACGACGAAATGTAGTCCACCCCAGCGTTGGTGCGAGAGTCGGCAGCCAGTACCAACCCCTCCTTGACCAAAATGCCCAAACAGTAAGTCATCTAAAGAAGCGCCAATAAAAAAGCGCCGGTTACCCCAGCGCTCTCAAAATACACCTAAAAAATCTATTTTCTTAACTTGCTACCATCAGCTCAGGCAAAACGCTAAGAACCCCAGCCCAAGGCTAAGATCCAGTCTGCTTGCTAGAGGTTTGGATATACAGAATCAGCAGAAAAACCGTAGGCACCAAAACGAACAAGATGCTGGCGACAAAACCAAGCTTATTAACTTCCATCAGTGTCTGCCTCTACTCTCAACCCAACAACGTTGCACTTAGTCTCTAAAGCTAGTACTTGCCCTGAAGCAAGCCGAGCACAGGCCACCCGGCCCAACACCCAACCTTGCCCAGCAAACTAGTCCTCTTAGAATAAACCAAATCCAAGTCCAGAAGTGGAGTTCTACCCGTTAGAAACGACGGATTCCGAATCTGGACTTGATCCATCACTCAACTCAACGAGAAAACTTCGCCGAGTAAAGTGTCGCTTTGGCCCAGCCAATTCCAGCGCTAGCTCCCCTCCTAGGCGTCGAAGGCTCAGCGTTTGTCAGCTCTGGGACGCCGCCTTGGGCTGGCGACTGGGCTTAGTGATCACCGAAACGGGGCCATGCACCGTTGCCTGGCAGGCTAGGCGGCAGGTGGCCTGCCACTTTTTCAGCTTGCGCTCCTCCACCTGGGTGCGGGGGGAAAGATTTTCGCCGCCGGCAGCGATGTCGACCACGCAGGTGCCGCACTGGCCGTAGCCGCCGCAGTTCATGAGCTTGCCGCTAAAGGTATAGATGTCAATGCGGTTTTCCAGGGCTTTGAAGCGCAGATTAGCCCCGTCGGCAACGACGATCTCGGTGCCTTCGTTAACAAACTTAACATTGGCCATCAGAAAATTCTCCTTTGCGTTCTGCATCGTTAAACGACGGTTAGATCAAGCCTTTAGCCGCTGAGCTGAGATGCCTGTCTACCTTAACCCCAGGCGATCGCCGCTAGCCATGGCCGCAGCCGGTTGCGAGGGCAATTGCAAGTAGTTACACTTCGTTAAGCAATTGCATTGTTACATTTCATCTGTACCAGATGATCCGCCATCCGATGCTTGGTGTAATCCGCCAGGGCAATGCGGGGATGACGGGGTCAGCCGAGCAATTCTGAGAGCCCGATCTGGTAGGCTTATCAGTATCTGGCATGCTTGAGACAAGTCCACAAAACATTACTGTTTTACCTAGAGGAGGAGCGTAGTCAATGGGACTACCCTGGTACCGGGTACACACGGTCGTCGTTAACGATCCCGGGCGACTGATTTCTGTACACCTTATGCATACGGCTCTAGTAGCTGGCTGGGCCGGCTCAATGGCCCTGTTTGAACTGTCCACCTTTGATCCTAGCGATCCTGTCCTCAACCCCATGTGGCGGCAGGGCATGTTTGTGCTGCCGTTTATGGCGCGATTGGGGGTCACCGATTCCTGGGGTGGCTGGAGCGTCACTGGTGCCGCTTCCAACCCTGGCTTTTGGTCTTTTGAGGGCGTAGCCGCTGCCCACATCGTGCTGTCGGGCCTGCTGTTTTTAGCCGCCTGCTGGCACTGGGTGTTTTGGGATCTCGACCTGTTTCGCGACCCCCGCACTGGCGAGCCAGCCCTCGATCTGCCCAAGATGTTTGGGATTCACCTGTTTCTCTCGGGTCTACTCTGCTTTGGCTTTGGTGCCTTTCACCTAACTGGTCTCTGGGGGCCAGGCATGTGGGTGTCTGACCCCTATGGTCTCACGGGCCACGTGCAGGGGGTTGCCCCTGAGTGGGGAGCCGCTGGCTTTAATCCCTTCAACCCCGGTGGCATTGTGGCTCACCACATCGCCGCTGGCATTGTGGGCATTATTGCCGGCCTGTTCCACTTGACGGTGCGCCCACCCCAGCGACTCTACAAGGCGTTGCGGATGGGTAACATTGAAACCGTGCTCTCCAGCAGCATTGCGGCAGTGTTCTTTGCAGCCTTTGTGGTGGCAGGCACCATGTGGTACGGCAGTGCCGCCACCCCCATCGAGCTGTTTGGACCCACCCGCTATCAGTGGGATGGCGACTACTTCAAGCAAGAAATTCAGCGTCGCGTGACGGCGGATACTAACGCTGGCTACACCCTAGCGGAAGCCTACGCTGGCATCCCCGAGAAGCTGGCTTTTTACGACTATGTCGGCAACAGCCCTGCTAAGGGTGGTTTGTTCCGGGTTGGCCCGATGGTTCAGGGCGATGGTATCGCTGAGGGTTGGCTGGGTCACCCCGTGTTTGAAGATAAGGAAGGTCGTGAGCTCTTTGTGCGACGCCTGCCCAACTTCTTTGAGACCTTCCCCGTAGTGCTGGTTGACAAAGATGGCATAGTCCGTGCTGACATTCCCTTCCGTCGGGCTGAGTCGAAGTACAGCTTTGAGCAGACCGGGGTCACCGCTACTTTCTACGGTGGTGAGCTAGCTGGGCAGACTATCACTGACCCAGCCCTAGTTAAGCGCTATGCGCGCAAAGCTCAGCTGGGCGAGCCCTTTGAATTTGATCGCGAGACCCTTGGCTCTGACGGGGTGTTCCGCACCAGCACCCGTGGTTGGTTTACCTACGGTCACGCCGTATTTGCGCTGCTGTTCTTCTTTGGCCACATCTGGCACGGGTCTCGTACTCTGTTCCGCGATGTGTTTGCCGGGGTTGACCCTGACCTGTCTCCCGAGCAGGTGGAGTGGGGCTTCTTCCAGAAGGTGGGTGACACCTCCACCCGCAAGGAAGAAACAACCGTATAGTCTCCTTTGAGCTAAAGCGTCTGCCGCCTGAGGCCCATGGCTCAATCGTCGGGCGCTTTTCCTCTAATCTCTGTAAGCTAGAAGTAAATCAGTTGAGTAGGAGCCCTTTTCATCATGGAAGCTGTTGCTTACATCTTCATTTTTGCCTGTATCATTGGCACCCTGTTCTTTGCGATCGCCTTTCGTGAGCCCCCTCGCATTACCAAAGATTAGAGTCGCTGCCTAGGTCTACCCATGGCACCTGGTCTATAAGTTGGGCTGTCATGGGTGCGACTTTAGAGCTATTTCGATTCTTTTCCAACAATTTAATTAATATAGATGCAAGTTTTCCCCTTGGGAGAGCTTGCTTTTATTTTTTTACGCTATCGACTCTGGTTGAAGCGACGATTACTATCCTCCCTGTGGGAGTGTATCTAATGCATTGCCCGTTTTGTCAGCATCTCAATAATCGAGTCCTCGAGTCGCGATCGGCGGAGGCGGGGCGCAGCATTCGGCGGCGGCGAGAATGTCTGCGCTGCGAGCGGCGGTTTACCACCTACGAGCGCATTGAGTATGTGCCCGTTACCGTGATCAAGCGCAGCGAAGATCGCGAACTGTTTGAGCGTTCGAAGGTGCTGCGCGGGATCGTGCGCGCCTGTGAAAAAACCCCGGTGTCGTCCCTGGCGATGGAATCTATCGTTGACGATATTGAGGCCGAACTTCAGCAGCGGGCTACCCGGGAAGTGACCAGTGCCGAGATTGGCGAGATGGTGTTGGCCAAGCTCCAGGCTATAAATGAAGTGGCCTTTGTCCGGTTTGCCTCTGTGTATCGCCAGTTTCAGGGCATTCGCGACTTTGCTGAAACCCTGAGCCAGTTACAGCATGACCAAGAGGGCACCAGGGGCGAGGAGGCCGGTAACGCTAGCGCTGGTATTACCGGCCTCGCTGAAAATGGGCAATCTTCTAGCTATATCGTGTCGGCTTAATCCCCAAAGTACAAAGGCTATGGCCGATTCCGCCGCCGTCTGTGAGCAATCCCATTCTCTGACGATCAACTACACCGCCTCTTCGGCTATAATTTTAATCCTGTGGGTTTATCGGGCTGTCTATGCCAGCACGCTGCTGCGTGGAGGTGGGCTGTCACATATCTGAGTTGATTGTTTTGTACGTCTACACGGAAACCGCAGTATTACGGAGAAATAATAGGACAACACTAGCATGCTCAATCAGGACGTAAAGGAAGCTGACATCGGGTTTACACACGAAGACTTTGCTGCGCTATTAGACCAGTACGACTATCACTTCAACCCAGGCGATACCGTTTCTGGCACTGTGTTTAGTCTTGAACCCAGGGGTGCCCTGATTGATATTGGTGCTAAAACTGCCGCCTATTTGCCGATTCAGGAGATGTCGATCAATCGCGTCGACCATCCCGAAGAGGTGCTGCGATCCAATGAAACCCGCGAGTTCTTCATTCTCACCGACGAAAATGAAGATGGTCAGCTCACCCTTTCTATCCGCCGTATTGAGTACATGCGCGCTTGGGAGCGGGTGCGTCAGCTTCAGCAAGAAGACGCCACCGTGCGTTCTGGCGTGTTTGCCACCAACCGGGGTGGTGCTCTAGTGCGTATTGAGGGGCTGCGGGGCTTTATCCCTGGTTCTCACATCAGCACCCGTAAACCTAAGGAAGATCTGGTGGGCGAGGATCTACCCCTGAAGTTTCTAGAGGTGGATGAAGAGCGCAACCGTCTTGTGCTCAGCCATCGCCGCGCTCTGGTTGAGCGCAAGATGAATGGTCTGCAAGTGGGTGAAGTAGTGCTGGGTGCCGTGCGTGGCCTTAAGCCCTACGGTGCCTTTATTGATATCGGCGGTGTCAGCGGTCTGCTGCACATTTCTGAGATCTCCCACGACCACATCGACACTCCTCACAGCGTGCTCAATGTCAACGACGAGATCAAGGTCATGATCATTGACCTTGATGCTGAGCGTGGGCGAATCTCGCTCTCGACCAAGCAGCTTGAACCGGAGCCTGGCGATATGGTGAAGAACCCCGACCTGGTATACGACAAAGCTGAAGAGATGGCGGCTAAGTACCGCGAGGCCATGCGTCGTCAAGCGGCTGAGCAAGCTGGTGAAGTGCTCGACGAGCCCGAAGACGTTTATGTGGAAGAAGTAGAAGAAGTGGCCGTGGCCGTTGACTAGCCTGCCTAGTCCAGCTCTTCTTTAAACGTGGCTAGCGCCTGCTCGATGATGGCTTCGGGCGGGCGCCATTTATATCTGCCTAAATCAATACGGCCTCGATGGTCAAACTCGATACCCTCATCTTCGAGCAGGGCTCGTTGAATATAGTCGGTGCCGTTGCGCAAGGGCGACTCAGAGACCTCGCCCTTGGCGTTGATCACCCGCTGCCAGGGGACATCGTCGGTAGTCATATCAACTCGGTAGAGGGCGTAGCCCACCAATCGAGGTTTACCTACCAGCCCTGCTAGCTCAGCCACCTGACCGTAGGTGGCGACCTGGCCTGGTGGAATTTGGCGAACGATGGCATAGATGCGTTCGTAGGTCAGCATGATCTAGCTCGGCCCCTGTTGGCCGTGCAGGCTGGTGAGTACCACGAGAGCAAAGTCGTCGACTGCGATCGCCGCCCCTGGTCGATAGACCTGCCCATCGCTGACAAAGCCCGTAGGCGAGGCAGTATTGATCACCAGCGTCCAACAATCTTTGTGTACCGTCGGCGGAATTTGAAAGATTTGAGAGTCGGCCTGGGCGTTGAAAAACAGTAAGAAGCTATCGTCCACTGGGCGATCGCCAGTGGGGTCAACGCCTAGGAGTTCTTCTCCGTTTAGAAAGACGGTAATCGCCTTGGCGGTGTCGTCGTGCCACTGCTCACTGCTAATCATCGCACCGTCGGGGTTATACCAGCCGATATCGTACACCCCAGAGCCATGGATGGCCCGACCCTGGAACCAGTGACGGCGGGCAAAGGTAGGGTGGTTTTGCCGCAGTTTAATCAACCCGCGGGTGAAGGTGAGTAGATTTTGGCTGGCAGGGCTGAGATCCCAATCAAACCAGGAAAGGGGGCTGTCTTGACAGTAGGTATTGTTGTTGCCCTGCTGCGTGCGGCTGATTTCGTCACCGCCTAACAGCATGGGTACCCCCTGGGAGAGTAGCAGCGTAGCCAGTAGATTACGCTGCTGTTTTTGGCGCAGGGTCAGTATCTCTAGGTCGTCAGTTTCACCCTCAGCGCCGCAGTTCCAGGAGCGATTGTAGCTTTCGCCGTCACGGTTGTTTTCGTGGTTGGCCAGGTTGTGCTTTTCGTTATAGCTGACTAGGTCACGCAGGGTAAAGCCATCGTGGCAGGTGATGAAGTTGATGCTAGCGTGGGGGCGCTTGCCGTTGGCCTGGTAGAGGTCAGAACTACCGGTAATGCGAAAGGCAAATTCACCCAGGCGGCAGTCGTGGTCGCGCCAAAAGTCGCGCATGGAGTCGCGGTACTTGCCATTCCACTCTGACCACAGCAGGGGAAAGTTACCTACCTGGTAGCCACCCTCGCCCAGATCCCAGGGCTCAGCAATCAGCTTAATAGTAGAGAGCACCGGATCTTGGTGAATGATGTCGAAGAAGGCGGCCAGGCTGTTGACCTCGTAGAGTTCGCGAGCGAGGGCTGAGGCCAGGTCAAAGCGAAACCCATCGACGTGCATTTCCAGCACCCAGTAGCGCAGGCTGTCCATAATCAGCTTGAGAATCTGAGGATGGCGCACGTTGAGAGAGTTGCCGCAGCCGGTGAAGTCCATGTAGTAGCGGGGGGCGTCTTCGACCAGTCGGTAGTAGGCGGCGTTGTCGATGCCCCGCAGGCTAAGGGTTGGCCCCAGATGGCTCCCCTCCCCGGTGTGGTTATAAACTACGTCGAGAATGACTTCGATGCCCGCTTTGTGCAGAGCTTTGACCATTTGCTTAAACTCGTTGACCTGGCCGCCGTGGCACCCGGCACTACTATAGCCACCGTAGGGGGCAAAGTAGCCCAGTGAGTCGTAGCCCCAGTAGTTGCGCAGGCCAGTGTTGGCCAGATGACCGGGGTAGGCGTGGAAGTGGTGCACCGGCAGCAGTTCTACAGCGGTGATGCCGAGACTGCTCAAATGGTCAATGATGGCAGGGTGGGCTAGTCCAGCGTAGGTGCCGCGCAGGGGTTCGGGCACCTCAGGGTGGCGCTGGGTGATGCCCTTGACATGGGTTTCATAGATAACGGTGCGATACCAGGGGGTATTGGGGAGGCGATCGCCCTCCCAGTCAAAATTAGCATCGACTACCACGGCCTTGGGCATGAAAGCGGCGCTGTCAACCTGGGAAAAGGTTAGATCCAGGCTTTCTAGCTCATCGGTCGCTTCAATGTCGTAGCTAAAAATGGCCGGGTCAAAGATGACATCGCCATCGAGAGCGCGGGCGTAGGGGTCGATTAACAATTTATGCGGGTTAAAGCGCTGCCCCGCCTGGGGGTCGTGGGGGCCAGAGACCCGAAATCCGTAGCGCTGTCCAGGCCTGACCTGTGGCAGATAACCATGCCAGACATAGTTTTCTACTTCGGGGAGAGCTATGCGAGTTTCGCGATCGCCCTCGTCAAACAGGCATAGATCGACTGCTGTAGCGTTTTCTGAAAACAGGGCGAAGTTTGTACCTGTGCCATCCCAGGTGGCACCCAGGGGATGGGGACGACCTGGCCAGACTTGCATTCCCATGGTGAGTGCTGTTTCCCGATAAACCAAAGTTTGCTGCCAGACCAAAACCCAGCGCGGAGGAGGTTCTGGCGATAGTGCAACACGGCTTGCCCGTTTACACCATGTGCTGATAACAGGTTAGCAGGCTGTGGGGTGCGCAGTCGGCCCGCAAGAATCCAAGATTAACGACCCTGGGCTTATCAAACTTTTATAGTCTTGGGGTATGGTTACCCTTTGGTACAGATGCAGGATATCAGTCTGTATCGATCAATACTCAATGCTTTTCAAGTCCGAACGTAGGAGTGATAAACGATGCCAATTACAAAACGATGTTTTGCAGAATTCTTAGGTACCTTGTGGCTGGTTCTGGGTGGCTGCGGGAGTGCGGTTTTAGCCGGCGTATTTTTAGATGGTAGCGGTGCCTTCAACCTGGGCATTGGCTTTCTGGGTGTTTCACTCGCCTTTGGTCTGACCGTGGTGACCATGGCCTACGCCATTGGCCACATCTCTGGCTGCCACCTCAACCCAGCTGTTTCCTTTGGGTTGTGGGCTTCGGGCCGCTTCCCTGGTCGCGAACTACTGCCCTATATTGTGGCTCAGGTGCTAGGGGCGATTTTAGGGGCTGGCATTATTTACATTATTGCTAGTGGCCAGCCCGGTTTTGCCATTGACCCCTCGGTAGGCAACCCCCTAGCCACCAACGGCTTTGGCATCCATTCACCCGGTGGCTTTAGCCTGTTGGCCTGCTTTATCAGTGAAGTGGTGCTGACCTTTTTCTTCCTTTTGATCATCCTGGGTGCGACCGACTTCCGTGCCCCTGTAGGCCTGGCTCCGGTAGCGATTGGTCTATCGCTCACCCTGATCCACCTGATCAGCATTCCGGTCACCAATACTTCGGTAAACCCCGCTCGTAGCACTGGCCCCGCCCTGTTTGTGGGTGGCCCGCTGATTGGACAACTGTGGCTATTTTGGGTGGCACCGATCTTGGGTGCCCTGATAGCCGGCTGGGTATACGCCACATTCTTCGCTGACGAGAGCGAAAAAACTGCCCGACTGGAGCGCCAGAGACCTGTAGCTTAGGGCCAGAGCCGAGGGTATGCTTCGACTTTGATGGGTAAACCCTATCCAAGTCCAGAAGTGGAGTTTTACCGATGGAAAGCTACCGTTGCCGAGCTGGACTTGCTGTATTTCTGAGAGTTATAGGTCAGAGCGGGGGAGACTCTTCCCCCGTTTTTTATTGCAGCTGGTGGCCACAGCTACCGCAAAAGCGATCGCCCTGATCGACCGCTACCCCGCACTGGGTACAAAATCTTGCCAAGGCCGACTGGGGGCTGGCGGCATTGTCCATGCTCAGCTGCCTATTTCCCATCCGCATCGTCATGGGGTTAGCAGACATCTCCATATTACCCATTTTCATCGGCGGCATCGAAGCCATGGGGGTCATCGGGGCCATGGGAGTCATCGGGGTCGGGTTGATGGCATGAAGAGCCATGGAAAGCGCCTGGCCCTCAGGCCATTGGGTGGTGGCGATCGCCCCAACCTGGACGCCCTGGATCTGCCAGACAAACGTTCCCTGAGCCGTAACGCAGCGAATAAACGAGCCCGTTCTGCCCTGGACGACTTGCGGCGTCTCTAGCCAGGCCCCAGTCTCAACCTGGGTGGTCGCCTGCTGCTGTTGCCCTGGTCCACCGCTAGCAAGCCTGATCAGGGTGATGGCACCAAGATTATCGAGATATATCGTTTGGCCAGAGCCAAGATCGCATTGGTAGGGCATGGGTAGTGTTGGCAAAGGTGACTGGGTTGGCTGACCCTGAGGAGTCAGATAGCTCTGTAGGTATGCTAGGCGAAGACCGCCGCTCAGGGGTGTTTTCTGAGGGGTGTTTAGCGATCTTTAAGGCAACGCCATCGAGACGTAGAGACACTACTGTCAGGCACTGTAGATGTTAGTCAGTCTCAATATTTATCGCCTCGCTAGCTGCACTCACTAGCTACAATCTAAGGGTTGGCCAGGGTGGATAGCCCTAAAATTGTCAATGCTAAGTATCTAAGGACAGCGCTGCCCGATCGGGATAGGCCGGTTGAGGTAGGGCGCGATCGCTGCCATGACTAAAAAGAGCGCCGGGCTACTGATGTATCGAACCCAGAACCATCACCTGGAAGTACTTCTAGTACACTCGGGCGGGCCCTACTGGGTTAACCGTCGCTGGCAGGCCTGGACGATTCCCAAGGGTGAAATTGACCCAGGCGAAGACACCTTTGAGGCGGCTAAGCGCGAGTTTTTTGAGGAGACTGGGCAAGCTCCCCAGGGCCACTTTCTCCCCTTGCAGCCGGTGCGCCAGGCAGGGGGGAAACTGGTCTTTGCCTGGGCCTTTGAGGGCAACTTTAACCCCGAGCATCTGCACAGCAACACGTTTACTCTCGAATGGCCACCCAACTCTGGAGTACTGCGGGAGTTTCCAGAGGTCGATCAGGCGGCCTGGTTTTCTCTCGACGAGGCAAAAAAGCGCATTATTAAAGCCCAGAGCAAGTTTTTAGACGAACTGACCCAGCAACTGGGTCAGCTACCCAGTGCTGAACTAGCCCAAGAATAAGCCCGTCTAGGCCGCAGGCTGCCGCAAAAACTGCCGCAGGCGAAACATGGCCAGACTTTGTCCCAGATTAATAGGCAGAGCCGACACCCCCTCCAGGTGCGACTGTACCCACTGGTCGCCCCAGTACCACTCATGAAAACCGTCGATGCCCCCTGACAGCGCCATAAGCAGGCTGTGGTCATTGACCCGCTGGATCTCATGATGAATTTCGACCGGGCCGAGGTAGTTGTTAAAGCTTAGACCGCTGTGGAGTTCATTGGGCAAGCCCTGGCTAAACCGCTGGGGCCAAAGCCACTGGCCAAATTTACTGGGCTGCACCAGACTAGCCTGAATTTGCCCCTGGGTGGCCTCAAGTTCAATCCGAAGACGGCTGCGCTGAAAAGTGCCAATCATAGGGTGGTGACTGCCCGCAAACAACACCTTTCAGTATGCCAAAAGAAACCCCAGGGGATAGGCCGACCTAGGTCGGTAGCCAAGCCCGATCGCCCCTCAGCCCAGGGGAGGTAAACCGCCCTCAATCTGCACTCCCTAAACCTTCTACAATAATTACTAAGTAACATTAAGCGAAGACTGGGGCAGCGCATGGTAGACCAACTCATTCGAGCCACGGCCGCTGAGGGCGGTATCCGGGTGGTAGGCGTCATCACCACCAAACTCACCGAAGTGGCTCGGCAACGCCACAACCTCTCCTACGTAGCGACGGCAGCCCTGGGGCGCACCCTTTCCGCAGGCCTGTTGCTGGCTTCTAGCATGAAGCAGCCCCAGGGCCGAGTCAATATCCGCGTGCGGGGTGATGGCCCTCTGGGCGGTATTTTGGTCGATGCCGGTATGGATGGCACCGCCCGGGGCTACGTAGATAACCCGACCATTGAGCTACCCCCCAACGCCCAGGGGAAACTCGACGTGGGCGGCGCGGTAGGCCGACAGGGTTACGTCTATGTGGTACGCGACATGGGGTACGGCTATCCCTATTCCAGCACTGTGGAGCTGGTTTCGGGAGAAATCGGCGACGATCTCACCCACTACCTTGTGACCTCTGAGCAAACCCCCTCGGCTCTAATGTTGGGTGTTTTTGTCGGAGCCAATGGGGTTGAGGCCGCCGGTGGTCTACTGCTGCAAATTTTGCCCCGCGCTGCCGAAGATAGCGAAATGGTGGCCCTGATTGAAAGTCGCCTGGCCTCGCTAACCGGCTTTACACCGCTGCTGCGAGCAGGGAAGACCCTGCCGCAAGTTTTTGGTGATCTGGTGGGCGATTTAGGGCTAGAAATCTTGCCCGAGACCCAGATGGTACAGTTTGCCTGCCCCTGCTCCTTCGATCGCATGCTGGGGGCGCTCAAAATGCTGGGCGAGGCCGAGCTACAAGACATGATCGAAACCGACGATGGGGCTGAGGCCATCTGCCACTTCTGCAACGAGGTGTACCACACCAGCAGCGATCAACTGGCTCAGCTAATTGAAGACCTGCGAGAGGATCGCAAGGAGGCAAATTAATAAGTCATACTAAATCCTGCTAGCCTATCTCCGTCTCAGCGGGGCGAGCAAGATTTGGGGTAGTATTCTAGACCTGTGTATGGGCCCTGTCATATAGTCCGCCCAAATTCATAGCGGTTGATGAACAGGCCAGTCACCGTGTCATGCATCAAGACAGATTTAGATTAGAAAAGCAAATGGTTTTGCGCGCCAACCATTTGATCCGAGTCCTCAACGTTAAGTGTTTTCGCTCAATGCGCTGAGTGTTCGTCTTACCCACCGTATGCCGCTCAGACTCGAGCAATCGCAAGTAAGCCCCCCACCTATCGGTGTAAAACTGCTAGCTGCCAAAGGGAGTGAGCAACGTCATGAGCGCTGAGAGGGCGGCATCGTGACGAGGTTCTAGACATAGGCCAGCCCGGCACCCGTTTGATGGTCGATGGCATGCCAGAGCCATCGCTTCTGCTGCTTTGACTGCACAAAGCTCCACATCTCGTCCATTGCCGCTTCGTCTACCCGCACTATTAGGGCTGGGGTGGGCTGTGTTGGCGTTTGCTCTAAGACAGCCCGGTTAACCGGCTCCAGATGCCGATGTTTTTTTAATTCCTCAATCACCGTCGTCGGACTCACCTTCAGCACCCGAGCGGTATCGCGAATACCGCTGCCATTCATCGCCATGTCACTGATTTGCCGCTTGACCTCAGGCAAGTAGCCTCACTAGGTATAGCTGCAGATGAAAGAAGCCCGCGAACACTCGCTGTTGCGGCAGCGATAGCGCTACTTGCCTTCATCGCTGTTGCCATTTTTGACGACATCAGAGGTGTGACACGTGGGGCAGCAAACCAGTTCGAGAACCATGAGCAGAAAGTGGGTATCAGGACTCCTCACATTTTGTCGTGAAACACAGGTCTAGAACACTACCAGATTTGGCATGGGTGCATCCCAGTCTTACAAGTCTAGGAGTAAGATGTCTTTCAAAGCCCTTGATTCTCACAGGTTTGACGACTACGCATTAGTACTTATTGCAAAACCAGAATGCACCCATTTGGCATGACATTACATTATCTTGCACACTAAACTCATTCTGTTTGATTCAGACTAATAAAACGCCAGAGCATTGCTTTGTCAGCACGTTATCCAAGCTAAGACGGAGGTTTAATCACGCACTGACGAAAGATTTACAGTGCTTGCTCTATGGCTTTCATCATTTGTAATCGAAGTTAAAATTGGAAGTAAAGAAATTCACTGGGTTGACGACAAAAAATGATGGCGCTAAACAGTATTAGTGCCGTCGAGAAAGCATAGACAAATGTTGGCTGCCAAGCATACCAAGCAGGTTTATAGTCGACCAAATGGCCATAGATATCAAGCGCAACTGTCTCCTGACTCATGAGTTGATAGAGGTTAGGTAAAAATAATGTTAGTGCAAGTGCTAGAAGCATAAATATTATTCCTCTAATATTGCAATAGCTGTCAAGTGGTTCAAACTGAATACCAATATTAGTCAGAAAACCAACTTGACCATAAAGGTACTCAGGTAGAATGAAGCCGCTACCGCCAAACATTCCAACAATGACCCGCCAACCCCCACTTAGAGTTTCAGCACGAAACAAAACCCAAGAAATGATTACAGCAAGGAGAGTTAGCATCCTTGCTGACCAGTAGTGATACCAGCTATTCATATTGATATCTAGTCTTTTGTGAACCTGGTTCCATTCGTGATTGATGCATAGGTAAAGACCATGTAGTCCGCCCCAAACTACAAAAGTCCAGTTAGCCCCATGCCATAGTCCTCCTAGCAGCATTGTGACCAACAAATTTATATTATGGCGTGAGTTGCCTCGTCGATTACCTCCTAGAGGTATATAGAGATAGTCTCTAAGAAATCGCCCAAGACTGATGTGCCAACGTCGCCAAAAGTCACTTATACTACTTGCCTTGTAAGGAGAAAAAAAGTTGACTGGCAGCTCTATATTGAAAACTTTTGATAAACCTATTGCCATATCACTATACCCAGAGAAATCAAAATAAAGCTGTAACGTGTAAGCGATAGATGCCTGCCAAGCGACAAAAAAGCTAACTTGTGAACCCTGATCTGCCGACAAGAATATGGGAGTTGCATAGGTTGCAACAGAATCAGCAATCACAGTTTTCTTGAAGAGCCCAACTGCAAAAATAGTTAGCCCGACTGAAAAGTTGCGGGCGTTTATGCTAAGGCTTAGTCTTTGGAGTTGTGGAATCATCTCCTTAGGGTTGACTATAGGTCCGGCGATTAGCTGAGGAAAGAAAATGACGAATAAAAGGTAATCCTTAAAGCTGTAGCTTCGGTTCTTATTAGAAAAAATATCTACTAGATAGCTGATCTGTTGAAAAGTGTAGAAAGAGATTGCTAGAGGAAGAATTAAGCCCTCAATGCTGTTGAAATCAAAGCCTAAGCCTTGCAAGATTGAGATTAAAAAGTTAGAGTACTTAAAATATCCTAGGAGTGACAGATTAAAAATGATACCACTCGTCAAGATTAGCTTGTCCCAATTGGATGCTCTCGAATCAATTTGGGATAGGCTTCTTTGCCAAGCTAATAGCTCTCCTATAAGCCAGTTAATGGTGATACTGAGCAGGAGTAAGAGCAGATAACTTGGACTCCAGAAAAAATAGAAAGCTAGAGAAGCAAACGTCAACCAAGCAATTGAAAGCCAACGTTTTCTAAAGGTGCTTAGCAGGCAAAAGCCTACTAAGCTAATGGGCAGGAAAAGAAAAATAAATTTGTATGAGTTAAACAGCATCTAGAATTTGCTTAGTTACGACTTCAAGCTTCTCTTTTTAGATAACTCTCTAAAAGATCGACAATACTCTGAGTTCTCTTTTTTCGGCCAGAATCGTTGGCGTGATAGGGAGTGTCATACATCATTCCTGGCGGCAAGAGAGAGTCTTGCAATGAGTCTTGAAAGTCAATTCCCTGATTTTTCCAGAATAGCTCTATATTTTTTGAAGACACTTGAAAGGTGGGTTTTTCGTAATCGCTTGTGTAAACTGTCGTTGGATAAAGTGGCACTATTGTCGCCCCTCTCTTGTCGGCGTATTCAACAAAATCTTTGATATATCCGCCAGGGTCAATACTTATGAGGGATGGCGGCAGCGTTGTTGTGTAAAGCATGGGATTCGTCAAGCGACTTTCTTTTCCTATGTTACAAGTTTCGTCTCCATGCTCATTCAGCGTCAAGCCACTGTAGCAATCACCATTTTCCTTTTGTTGTTTGAGTCTTTCTAGGATATGCTTTCTCGAGAGCTGACCTTTGAAGAAGGCTGCGTACTCTTTTCTTGCATTGGTTGAGAAAGCATTGTTGACAATAAAGCTTAGGAGAGATGCGTCGGAAATATCTTGTAGTCGTCGTCTGTCATACGCAGTAATAAATCGGCTGACTACGCCACCTCTGCCAAAATCACTTGAGATGCCGGACGATGTGTAGAAAGTATATTCTAACGGCATTAATACAATGTCATTTTTTTGGATAAAAGGTTTCGCTCGAGTTAATATATATTCTCCTCCCAAGCCAGCATGAGAACTGAGATTAATTGTTTTTATTCCAGTTTGCCTAGCAATTTCTTCGGCAGACACTCCGAATAATCCGCTGCTTCCTGAGATGATTAAAATTCTTCCTTTAGTTGATGGCTCTAACGCAGCTTTCTCCTTTTCTAAAAGAATTAGCTCTAGCCAATCTTCTGTACTAACGATTCGACCTGTCGAAATCAATATACCCGCGTCAAGCAAAGTCTTTGATGCTGGGTAAATAATAAGAAAAAAAGTTAGAGTTATTAGATAAGCCAAATACTGGTTCTCTAGGCGCCTTTTTTCCATGATCAGAGGAATGGTAGTTGGGTTATCTTTCTTGCTTCAACATTTCTTAATTGTGGCATTTTAATTGTTTTGAAAGCTGCTTCTTATTCTGGACTAGTATTTTCAAATCCGAAGGATATATTCTAGCTTTGAGTTCTGCCCGATTGCTCAGGCGTGAGTTTTCTGTGGAAAGGGCATCAATTCATATTGATGGGAAATAACTCAGCACCTTCAAATGGTTGGATCTCATCCTACTAAATCGTTGATAATCGTTGATAGGCGATCGCTAATGCATTTTCGTCTCCTACATTTCCCGGAAATAGCACCACCGGCAGGTCGGGGAATTGGGGATGATTGGCGGGGGTACGCACGGCGGAGACACCGGGCAAAATTTGGCCAAGCAGGCGAGCGGTGCGTAGATCTAGCCCGGTGCTGAGGGTGTCGTTGGAGGTGATGCCGCCTTTACTAATTAAAAAGCCGATATCGGCGGGTAAGCCTTTGATCACATCCATTAGCAGCGATGACACTTCGACACCGAAGTCGAGGCGGGCCTGTACGGTGTCGAAGGTAAGTTCTTGTCGGCTGGTGTAGATTACGGGTACCTGGCCTAGGTTGTGGGTCCTATTCACCCGGTCAAGAATATCTGCTAGTACCGCTTTGTGACTGCCTGGCTCCCCGTCTCGAAGCTGTGCCACGTCTACCTCAATGCCGGTGATACCGGGCTCCTGCAAGAGCTGCTCTAGCTGCTGAGTAGTCTTTTTGACGTGGGAGCCAACGATGATTGCCCCCGGTACCCCGCCGCGTACGTAGGCGCTCATCTGACTGGCGTCAATAGGCTGGGGGGGCAGCGCCGCTAGGGCCGTGAGAATGCTGGCGGCGCTGCGAAACAGAAATTTTTTGCCCTGGGCGGCGGCGGCGAGCAAGTCTTGGGCAAACTGGTTGAGATCAGCCTGGGTTTCGCCATCGACGGCGCAGCAGACATTGTTTTCTAGGGCCAGCAACCGTTCTAGGGAACCCGCCCGAATATCTTCCAGGGTAAAGCGTTCCACCGCTTCAGCCGGAATCCGCCCGGCGGTCTTTTCGGCCACATAGTCGGGCAGATAGCTGGTGCTGTAGCCAAACACTGAATCTTTGGCGAACTCAGTCTGGTGGACGGGGGTGGGGGTGCCATCCACAATTAAGTAATGGGTGCTGTTGCGGGTGATGCGGCCGCCCTCAAAGAAGGCGGGCACAAGAAAGTGGGCGTCGAAGGGGCCAAGCTCATCGGCGATCGCATCAGTTTCGACGGGATAGTGACCCCGCAGGGTGGAGTCAGATCGGCTGACGACGAGAAAGTCTTGAACCTCTTCGAGCGCGAGCGCCTGGCGAAGATTGTGACAGACCTCTCGGGTGACGGCCTCAGCGGCGCTGGGGGTAAGAGCCCTGGTATTGGTCAGCACAAAAAAGATCGGAGACTCGTCCCTCAGCCCCTGGCGGAGGGTATCGACATCCCACTGCATGAGCAGGAGACAGCTGTGAACCGTCTGGGAACCCGTGGGGTCATCGTCTAGAACGATAATTTTAGGCTGAGCCATGGGACGGGTCTCAATCGACTGAATAAACCCTACTATCCCCCACTGGGGGGACGTTGGCCAAGAGAGGTTCAAACAAAAAAGACCTCTAGGTTTCTAGAGGTCTTTTTTGTACCCTATGGTGGCGGGGCATGGATTTGAACCATGGACCTTCGGGTTATGAGCCCGACGAGCTACCAGACTGCTCTACCCCGCGTCGCTGTTTCATTAGTATAGCGCAAAACAGTTTTATAGCTACTGGGTTTTTAGAGAATTTTCCGCTGGGACAGATTGACTGAGAATTTCTTGCTTACTCTGCTAATAGCGAGGATAGGCCGGTTCTCTAGTTCCAGCGGTGAATGCATGGAGTTCCCCTTGAGCCGCCGGTCGATCGCTACGGGCCTTTATGGCCAGCCGCTTTCAAATCTCAGCGGCGCTCAGAAGGCTCACTGCAACCATCGCCCCCCGCTCAACCCGACAAAATTGGCCGGATCGAGGCGGGCATTCATCCGATCGACGTCGCAAAGGGCTGACCGATGGCATGGGCAGGCTGCTGTCGCCTAAGCCGTTCTCAAGGCAGCGTTCGCCTGGGGAACGGCTTAGCCAGGTAGGGAGTAAGGGAGGGTCGATAGAGACTCAACCCCTACTCCTTCACCCACTTCGATGTGCAGGGGATCTTGCTGCGATCGCACCTCCCCGCATATTTCTCCGCCACCTCCGTCACCTCTAGCAACAGACCTTTGCTGAGGGTGGTGGGCTCTAGGCCCAGGTCGAGAAAACAGCGGTTTTCGACAAATAGGTCGTTTTCGGCGGCCTCTTTGCGGGGGTTGTCTAGGTGGGTGATTTTGGCCCCAGTGATGTCGCTGACCAGCTGAGCTAGGTCACGGACGCGGTGGGTTTCGGTCATCTGGTTAAAGATTTTCACCGGTTCGCCAGCCTCGGGTGGGTTCTCCAGCGCCAGCTGAACGCAGCGCACCGTGTCTTGTATGTGAATGAAGGCGCGGGTCTGGCCGCCGGTACCGTGCACCGTGAGCGGGTAGCCGATCGCCGCCTGCATCAAAAACCGATTTAGCACCGTGCCGTAGTCGCCATCGTAGTCAAAGCGGTTGATCAACCGCTCGTCGAGACGGGTTTCGGCGGTGTGGGTGCCCCAGACCACGCCCTGGTGCAGATCGGTGACGCGGATGCCGTCGTTTTTGTTGTAGTAGAAAAAGAACAGCTGATCCTGGGTTTTAGTCATGTGGTAGACGCTACCCGGATTGACTGGGTAGAGAATCCGCTGGGCAATGCGCTCGCCACTTTCGGTAGGAATCTCAACATTTAGGTAGCCTTCGGGGATTTTCATGCCCGCAGTGCCGTAGCCGTAGACCCCCATGGTGCCGAGGTGGGTGACGTGGATATCGAGCCCCGACTCGACGATGGCGCAGAGCAGGTTGTGGGTGGCGTTGAGATTATTGTCGACGGTGTAGCGCTTGTGGCGGGGCGATTTCATCGAGTAGGGGGCGGCCCGCTGCTCGGCAAAGTGCACCACCGCATCGGGACGATACTGCACAATCAGGCTCAACAGCTGATCGTAGTCCTGGGCAATATCCACCCGGTGAAAGGGAATGTCGCGCCCAGTTAGCTCCTTCCATGCGGCCAGCCGCACCCCTAAGGGCGCAATCGGCGTCAGAGAGTTCACCTCTAGCTCATTGTCGATGTTGCGGCGGGAGAGGTTGTCGAGAATGACGACCTCATGGCCCAGGGCCGACAGGTGCAGGGCGGTGGGCCAGCCGCAAAAGCCATCCCCCCCCAAAATCAAGACCTTAAGCGCTGGAGTTGGACTTGGACCGTTTGCAGACACAACCATCTAAGCTACCTCCGACTGGGCATTGGGCACGGCATCGCCGTAGTGGGCGCGCAAAAACTGCTGAATCTGTGGCTGCTCTGGCCCCAACCCTTGGGCCTGAGCGCGCTCTAAAAATTCGGCGCGGGAGAGGCTTTCCTGGCGAGCGATCGCTACCAGCGCCACCGCGGTGGCCCGGCCACCGCCTCGACAGTGAATCAGCACCGGTTTTGGCAAAGCCTCGAGGGCGGCCACGGCTTCATCGAGAGATGCGCCATCGGGCGTTGTGGGGCTGACCGGAGCTTGAACATAATCTAAGCCAGCAGCAGCGACCTGCTCGGCTTCGTCGGCCAGGGTGCCCGGTTCAGCCGGGAACCTAAGATTTAGCACCGCCTTAAACCCCTGAGCCGCAGCCTGCTCAATCTGCGCTGGAGTCAGTTGCCCGGCACTGCTGTAGTCGTCATTGACGGGTTGAAAGTTGTCTGTCATGCCTATCCTCTAAACCGTCGAGCATCGGAGTCGGTCAGCAGCCGATAAAAGGCTACCACCACCACATCCCAAACTACATCAAACAGCACCACAAAGACTGATGTCAGCCCACCCAACGCCATCTCTGGCTCTAGGAGATGGCATTGGGTGTTAAACAAATCCCAGTTGGTTGCTGCGGCCCGCGTGGGCTAAGGCGAGCTGGTGATATTTTTTAGCGTGCTCTAGCAGTTCTAAAGCCTGCTGGTCGTAGACTTGGCGAACAACTTTGCCCGGTACGCCCATCACCAGCGATCGCGCTGGCACATCCTTAGTCACCACCGCACCGGCTCCGATCATGCTGCCGGTGCCCACCCGCACGCCGTTTAGCACGATCGCCCCAATGCCGACCAAACACCCCCGCTCGATGTGGGCGCTGTGGATGACGGCTCGATGGCCGATAGTGACGTAGTCTTCGATCACCGTGGGCTGGCCGGGGTCGCCGTGGAGAATGGCACCATCCTGCACATTGCTGTAGTCACCGATCTCGATGCGCTCGACATCGCCCCGCACCACGGCCCCGTACCAGATACTACAGCCCTTGTGGAGCGTGACCTGGCCCATAACTGTGGCAGTAGGAGCCACAAAGGCTGCCGCTGACAGGTCGGGCTGGGGCCAGAGAAAGGTGGCAGCGGTAGTCATAGGTTGAGAATTCTCCAGGGTCGGAGCTAAAAAAATGGCGGATTCATACAATATTCGGTCGACGGGACATCCCGGCTACCGAGAGACCCGAGTCCCAACGGTATAATACGGTTAACACCCGGTTATATTTTGAGCAGCCTACCCTATTGAGGACACGCTGGTTTCAGCCCAATGGTCAACTCCGCTTTGCAGTACCCCATCTATGGCCCCGAAATCCAGTGCCCCCACTGTCGTCAGACGATTCCGGCGCTGACGCTGACCGACACGTACCTGTGCACCCGCCACGGAGCCTTTGAGGCCGACCCCGACACCAAAGAACTGGTGCATTTGCAGTCGGGTCGTCACTGGCGGCAGTGGGAGGGCGAGTGGTATCGCCAGCACACCCACCCCGACGGCATTCGCTTTGAGATTCACGAGGCGCTCGATCGCCTCTATACCCAGGGCTATCGGGCCACGCGGGTGATCATTGCCGAGCGCTATCAGGAGCTGGTGAATGCCTACCTGGAGCGCAACTCGCCCTGGCGCGGTCAGGTGGAGACGTCTGCTGCACCAAAGCTCTACGGTCTGCCGGTGGAGTTTAGCCCCTCGGCCGAGGTTGACCCCCGCTGGGCGGTGATCAACTTTAGCCTCGAAAAGGAGCCCGGCGTGCCGGTACGCTATCCCTACTTTCGCCTCTTTGAGTAGCCCGGAGTAGCCCGACTAGGTAGCACAGTTCAGTAGTCCGACTGTTTGAGTTGTCTGTTTGATGCTTCACCACGCGTCCATTCGCACCCAGGATATTCACCGCGCGATCGCCTTCTACGAAGCCCTGGGGTTTACCGTCCACGAGCGCTTTACCGCTGGCATTACCCTCGCCTGCTGGATGGAGGGGCTGGGAGGCCGCATTGAGCTGATGCAGGTACCCGAACCGCGACCGGCCGCCGATGCCTTTGCTGACGAGCACTACACCGGCTACTACCATCTCTCTTTTGATCTGACCGAGGCCACCCCCAGCCTGCCCGCCTGGTTAGAAGAATTGCGCCAGCGGTTTGCTGAAGATGGCCGTGGTGGAGGTACCCTAAGAGTTTTACTGGAGCCCCAGCAGCAGATGATTGGCGATCGCGTCTACGAGGTAGCTTTTTTAGCCGACACCGACGGGCTGCCGCTAGAGTTTATCCGGGTGCTGGGCGATGTCCAACTCTGAAGGGCCAACCCCAGGGGCCATGGCCCCCTTTGTCGATAACTGGGCCTATCTCAAGACCGAGCTAGCCTGGCTCGATCGCCTACTGATGGTGGCGGTGTCGCGGCAAAAGCGCGAGCTGCAAGAGCTTGACGACTTTGCCCTCTCTGACCAAGACCGAGTCACCCGCCACTGGTGGAAGGGCATCATTCACCTCACGGGGCAGCCCAACTATGACCATGCCCGCCCCCCCAAGCCCCCCCGCAACGGCGGCAGCAGCTATGCCCAGCAGCTCGAAGCCCGCATCGTGCTGAGTCAGCGCCAGGGGGTAGTGCTGGCCCTGCCCCAGCTGCGCGATCGCTTTCAGCTCACCCTGTTTGAAAAAAATGTGCTGCTGCTGGCCTTGGCCCCCGAGGTCAACCAGCGGTTTGGCCGCCTCTACAGCTACCTGCACTACCAACATGACGAGTCTGACTGGGATCTGCCCACGGTCGATCTGTGCCTGCGGCTGCTCTGTCGCAACGATGTCGAGTGGCGGCGATCGCGTCCGCTGATTGCCCCCAACAGCCGCCTGGCCAGCCTCGGCCTGCTGGAGTGGGTCAGCCCCGAAGACACCACTCTGCTCAGCCGCCACCTGCGCCTGAGCGAAGACTTAGCCACTTACCTACTGGCCGAAGCTCCTGACCCCGCCGCCCTTGACGCCTGGTCGCTACCTGCCGCCCCGTCTCTCGGTGAAGTATCAGAGATTCCTGCCACTACCTGGGAGAGCCTGGTGCTGCCCGAGCCCCAGCTGGCCCAGCTAAAAACCGTGGCCGCCGCCGCCCGGGCTGGTAGCGCCATGGTGCTGCTAGCTGGCCCTAAGGGTACCGGCAAAACCCTCACCGCCCAGGTACTAGCCGCCGATTTGGGCCTACCTTTGGTGCTGGTCGATCTGGGCGAGATCGCCCCCGATACCGACGGCAGCCTACCCGAGCTAGATGACTTAGCCAACCTGCCGCCCTGTGTGCTGCTGCTCAAGCAGGCGGCCCTCTGGTTTGGCCGCACCCCCACCATCGAGCCAGCCCTGGTGCAGTCGTGGATGATTCAACGTCGCCGCCAGCCGGGTCTGACCCTGCTCAGCAGCCCCTACTTGCAAAGCATCAAACCCTCCTGGCGCCAGGCTATGGCTGGGGTGATTGAGTTTCCCCTGCCCGATGCCGCCGCCCGCGAGCTGCTGTGGAAGCGGGCAGCGGCAGGCACTAAAAAAGAACGTGCCCTCACCTGGCCCCATGTGGCCCGGCACCTGACCCTCACTGGTGGCGAAATTGCTACCCTGGCGCAAACCGCCGTGGCTCTGGCTGATCAGACTGACCCACCCCTGCTCACCCTAGGCTGCCTGCATCAGGCTCTGGCGCTTCACCATCCGGCGATGAAGCTGCCAAAACCCGGAAAGGGGCGATCGCCGCATCGGCCCAAGAGCTCTTAACGTCAGGTCTGACAGATCTGCTGAAAGATCTGGTCAATCAAATCGTCATGCCGCCCTAGCGAGTCACAGATCGCTCATGCTGTCGGGGGAGACCTCAATGCCTGGTTCTGGATGCCATTGCGACTGGTCATCATCTAAGTCGGAGAGGCCGTCGATGGTGATATTCATATCGCTACAGGCCGACTTCAATGCCGCCTGAAATTTGCCCGTGTCACGGCCGTAGCCGCAGCGTTCAGCGGCGATCGCCAATCCGCCACTGGCGTTAGCCCTCGCACAGTCCACCAAAATTACGCCAGTCAGAGGAGTCGAGCTAGCCATAGTGCAGCCATTTTATTTAACGTCTAGACGACAAGTTAAGTTGCTCCATCCGGTTTCACCTCTAGCCGACGAAAGATTTGTCTCAAAACCAACCTAAGGACAGATTATTTTCACCCCCAATGTCCGGCAGCAGACAGATGAGAGATTTAGGGGCTTGCGATTCAATAAAACAGAACGCTACCAACAAATTTTTGAATAGATCTATGAGCATCAACATCGGCCTGTCTGACAAAGAACGCCAAGGCGTAGTCGAACTTCTCAATAAGGTTTTGGCAGATGCCTACCTCCTGCTGATTAAAACCAAAAAGTATCACTGGGATGTGGTTGGCCCTCAGTTTCGTACTCTTCACGAGCTGTGGGGAGAGCACTATGAGGCTCTGACTGTGAACATTGATGCGATCGCAGAGCGAGTGCGCATGCTCAATGGCTATCCTCTAGGCACTGCCGAAGCATTCCTTAAGCAAGCCTCACTCAAAGAGCATCCCGGCGATTTGCCCAGTGCCCAAGAAATGGTACAACGCCTAGTCATCGACCATGAACAGGTAATTCGTAACCTGCGCGATTACATAGACCAAGCTGGTGAAAAATACCACGACGAGGGCACCGCAGATTTTCTCACTGGCCTCATGCAAGCTCATGAAGAAATGGCCTGGATGTTGCGATCTTTTATTGAAGGTGAAGCCCTTGAACCCAGCGGTAGGCGTGACCAGGAGCTAGTGTCTAAAGGGGCTAAAAAGTAGTTTAGGAGAGCCTGAGGTTTCCTATCTTAGGTCTCTCTATTTAGAACAATTTAGGCCCAGCCATGGGCTAGATGCATAGCCATACTCTATGCATCTAGCTTGCCCCCCACAAAAGGGGTGCCCCAGATGGTCCAATTTTCTTTGTTGAAGGGCGATCGCCAGCGCTGAATCAACTCTAGTTCTAGGGTTTGACGGGCTTTGCGATCGCGCTCGGCATAGGGCCAAAACCCAATATTTACCGCCACTGGCAGTTCGTGGGTGCGGTGGGCCTCAACATAGCTGAGAATGTAGCGTTTGCAGTCGTGAACGCCCTTCCAGCGCTGGTTTGACTTCACCGTTTCGCCCACGTAGAGCAGCAGATCGACCTCATGGTCAACCACAAAGTAGAGGGCTGGCACCCCCGACTCTTGAAATTGCCCCCGCCAAAACTCAGCATTTTGAGGCGAGAGGGCAAAGGGGTCTAGGGTCTCAGCCGGAGAAGCGTTGGCTAGGTCAAAGAGCGTTCCTTGGGCGATCGCCGGGCCAGACCTAACCCCAGCCTGATACTGAGCCACTCGCTGCTTCCAACTTTGCAGCTCGGCGGTGGGCATACCAGAGCCCGCCGATCGGTTGTAGGCCCAAGATTGATCCGCCGCTCGCAGATCGGCACTGGAGAGCAGCGAAGGCTGATAGTCTGAGGCCATGCATTCAGTCCTAGGGGCTACGGGTTCCTATGATAGAGGAAGGATCAAACCTTAAAAAAGCATCTCTTCTAGGCGCTCTTCTAGGCGCTTTTTTGCTCGGTCACGAGGGTGAGGCTGGCCCAGGTGCCCTGGGCATTGTAGGTGCGAATCAGCCGCTGCCGCAGGGTCGGGGTGATCAGCCATCCCGCTTCTAAAAAGAAGGGTTGCCCCGATCGAATGTCGCTGGGAAACGAGGCCGATGCCCCGCTGGGTAGCAAGAGCACCGTAACCGGCTGGCTCCCCTGCTCAAATCGCAGGGTGGCACCGCTCAGCCGCCCCTCAGAGCGTATAGCTGGGCTGTTGCCAAAGGCCAGGGCTTGCCCAACACCCCCATCCGCTGCGGGCTGCAGGTCAAGCCGGGTGGCCATGGTCTGCTGGGGTTGCAGATCTGGGTACACCGTCGTCGCTTCCCCGACCCAGGTGCCCAGCAGTTGCGCTACCGTTAGCGCAGGACGGGGCGTTGGCGGGGCATCTTTCAGATGTTCGCGAATCAGCGTGAGGCTACCCAGCGTGGGCTGCTTAGGAAAAATTTGGGCCAGGCGCAGGCGCTCATGGCCGTAGATCAACCCCAGCTCAGCGCCAAAGTCGCTCACTGGGCTGCGCTGAATCGACCCCTGAGAAAACGCTCCGGTGTCGCAAAACAGCACCCCGCGCCCTAGGGAGCTGTATTCCAGCACGGTTTCACTCACCGGCTGACCGGGAGGCATTTTGCGAATCTCTTGGCGCAGGGTGTTGCCCTGGTTGAGGGGCAGCAGCGCCACCTCTGAGGGGGTGTCTTGTAGCGTTTCACCGGTAGGCGAGACTTGGGTAAACGACCCCACCCAGGTGCCCTGGTTTTTGAGCAGGCGTTCCCATTGAGATGAGGGGGCAGGGGGCATAGGAAGAAGATGGGGCTTAGGCCGGCGGGTTGAGGAGGCTGACCAAGTGGGGCAGCTCGGGCAAAATCAAGGCTTCCATCGCCAGGCTGACAGCTTTGCTGGAGCCTGGCAGAGAGAAAATCAGGGTGGACTGGCAGACTCCGGCGATCGCGCGGGAGGCGATGGCGCGGGAGCCAATCTCCTGAAAGCTGAGCTGGCGAAAAATCTCGCCAAACCCTGGCAGAGTTTTGTCGAGCAGGGCCGCCAGGGCGTCGTAGGTTGTGTCGCGGGGGGCAATGCCGGTGCCGCCGCTGAGAATGATGGCATCTACGTCGGCTTGGGCAACCAAGGTGCGGCACCGGGCAGCGATGCGATCGGGCTCGTCGGGCACAATGCGGTAGTCGCTGATCGCGTGGCCTGCCCCCGCCAGCAGAGTTTGAATCGTCTGACCGCTGCGATCGCTTTCTAGGGTGCGAGTATCGCTCACGGTGATCACCGCGCAACGCACTGGTCTAGAGACTGCCTGAGGATGGGCCATAGACAGAAGATAGTGGTTATCCAATTCAAGTCCAGACGTGGGGTGCTGCCTGGGTGCAAACCACAGGCCCCGAGCTGGACTTGGCCCGAGCTGGACTTGGTATGACTAACTCTTGGTAAAGCCCAGTCCGTTTTGCTCGGCGTAGCGGTTCATAAACCGCATAAAGCGATCCCACTCGGCCTCGCTTTTCATCACGTAGACGGCCTCAATGCCGGCTGGTTCACCGTTGACAAACTTGCCGTTGACATCGCGGCTAGTCAGCTCGCCCTCTTCGTCAACCAGGTACATGCCGGTAATCTCAACCCCTTCCTGCTGCGAAAGCGCCTGGGGATGATCGAAATAGAAGGTAGCCGTGCCATCTGTACCCCCTTTGCCTCGGGTAAGGCGCACATCAGGGATGACGGGTTCTGCAACACCACGGGCAAATTGAATCTCGGCCATGCCAAACGTCCTAAGTCTAAGAATGCAGCTGGTTAAGAATTTATTCTCTCACGATACAGGGATCAAGGCAGGAATCATGTCTAGTCGCCCCATGGGCGTTGCTGTGCCCCAGGGCTAGGGCACAGCAACGCCCGGTTCACCCATCGGGTCTGCGCTGAGCACCGTCAGCGACTCGGCCAGGGCTACGGCCTCCTCTGGGGATACATCTTCGCAGCCGCGCAGAGACTCAAACAAATCGCCAATGTAGCTGGCCCCAATCAGACGATAGGCCCCAGATGGGCCGAGCATCCAGTCGGTGAAGAGGTTGGGCTGAGGAAACTCGGCCTGCATGTCGGCGTCGGCAAAGGGGCCGTAGTTGAGGCTGTAGCCGCGATCGCCAAACAGCGGCGGTTGAATCGCTATCCGGTTTGTCGTCGCTGGCGGGTCGCCGATGCCGTCGCTGGCAAACTCGACGGCAAAGCACTGGTTGGCGGCGCTTTGGTAGACCACCAAATAGCCGGGGCCGGGGTCGCCCTGGTCGACCCGCAGCTCTGCGATCGCAAAGGCAGGCGGCACCTCCCCAGGCACGACCACCTCGACTCCCAGGCTGGCGAGCTGGCTAGTTTGATTGGGAGGCATCTGGCCTAAAAACGACCCCTCGGGCGGCGGCGGCGGGCCTTCAGCGGTAGGGGCTGGGTCACCGGCCAAGGGTGCAGAGGAGTTGTCGGCCCGGCAGGCCGTCACAGCGACAATAAGCATCAATCCGGTCAAGGCTTTGGTGCCCCAGTCCTGTACTCTTTTCCTCGGCCTCATGTCTGTACCAATGTCCTCATCAATGTTTTCAAGAGAGGGCTGTTGTTGAGCTGGGATCGGCCAAGGCAACGGGCCAAGGCTCCATGTTACCCCGCGCGCCATTTTCAAAGGACAGCATAAGCGCTAAACCTATGGCATGATGATGCCCTGTTGCCCTGGAGTCAAACCCGTTGCGTAAGCTACCGCCGCTACCTTTTTCGGTGAAGGTATTCTACGGAGTGGGAGAACTGGCGGCGGCGGTGCCTGCCAGTCTGTCGGCCTTTTTTGTACTGTATTTCTTCACCACCGTAGCGGGGCTGAGCCCCGCCTTGGCCGGGGCAGTGCTGCTGTTTGGCCGCCTGTGGGATGCGATCAATGACCCGCTGGTGGGCTGGCTGAGCGATCGCACCCGTTCTCCCCTAGGCCGTCGCTACCCCTGGATGCTGGGGGGGGTAATTCCCCTGGCAATCTCGGCGGTGCTGCTGTGGACGGTGCCACCCTTCGGCAGTCAGTGGGGCATTTTTGCCTACTACATTGTTCTGTCGCTGTTTGCCTTTGCGGCGTTTACCGTGGTGCAGCTGCCCTACACTGCCCTGGCGGCGGAGCTGGCCGACGACTATGACGAGCGCACCGACTTAATTGGCATGAAGTCGGCCTTTAGCATTGGCGGCAGCATTGTCGCCCTGCTGATGGCCCAGGCGGTATTTGCCCGCGTGGCCGACCCGGCCCGGCAGTTTTTTATTTTGGGAGCGCTGTCTGCCAGTCTGGCGGTGGTGATCGTTGGCATTTGCGTAGCGGGCACCTACCGGCGCTACTGGCAGGTGCAGCAAAACCGCCCAACCCTGGCAACCAGCCGTGAGTCTCCGGCGCTGATAGCCCAGCTGCGCAGCGTGTTTAGCAACAGCGCCTTTCGCCAGATCTTGGGCCTCTATATCTGCGGCTGGATGAGCGTGCAGGTGACCGCCGCCATGTTGCCCTACTTTGTCGGGGCCTGGATGGGGTTGCCCCCTACCCACTTTGCCCAGATGGCCCTGGCGGTGCAGGGTACGGCGATCGCCATGCTCTGGGTCTGGGACTGGGTGGCCAAGCGCACGGGCAAACGCACGGTCTTTTTGATGGGGGCACCGCTGGCGGCTCTGGCCCTGGGCGGGTTGGCCACGGTGCAGCCGGGTCAGGTGGTCTGGATGTATACCCTCGGCGTGATCGCGGGGATCGGGGTAGCCACCCTGTACATGGTGCCCTTTGCCATGCTGCCCGACGTGGTCGATCTCGACGAGCTCAACACGGGGCTACGCCGGGAGGGGCTGTACTTTAGCGCTCTGGTGTTTTTGCAAAAGCTGGGGCTGGCCCTGGCTCTCTTTATCTCAGGGCAGATCCTGGGCTGGACGGGCTATGTGGCCAGTGCCGAAACTCAGCCAGTAGCTGCCCTCAACGCCATTCGCATGCTAATTGGCCCCTTGCCAGCGATCTTGCTGGCCGGGGGGCTGTGGTTTTGCTACCGCTACCCAATCAGCCGCGATCGCCATCAGCAGATCTTGCTGGCCTTAGAAGAAAAGCGCGACCAGCAGGTGACCGATATCTAAGCCCCCTAGACCTAGCGGCTCTGGGTTAGACGATGGAGTTGTCTACCCCAGGACTACCTACACCGTCATGATGTCTTTTTCTTTAGCGGCCAGGGCCTCGTCGAGCTTGGCGATATATTTATCGGTCAGCTTTTGAATTTCGTCCTGGGCATCGCGCGACTCATCTTCGGAGATATCGCTGGCTTTCTCCAGCTTTTTCACCGCATCGATCGCATTGCGCCGCTGGTTGCGAATAGAGACGCGCCCCTCTTCAGCAATTTTGCCGGCAGTTTTGACAAACTCTTTGCGGCGCTCGCTGGTCAGCGGTGGAATATTCAGCCGGATCACTTTGCCATCGTTGTTGGGGGTGAGACCCACGTCAGACAGAGAGATCGCCTTTTCGATGGTGGTCAGACTGCTGGCGTCGTAGGGCTGAATCGTCAGCGTGGTGGAGTCGGGGATGGAGATGTTGGCCATCTGCTTGAGGGGCGTGGGGGCACCGTAGTAGTCCACCTCAATGCGATCGAGCAGTGAGGCATTGGCCCGCCCCGTGCGAATGGTGTTGAAGTTGCGCTGGGTGGCTTCTACCCCCTTCTGCATCTGGTCTTCGGTTTCGAGCAAAATATCGTCAGCTGACATCACAAGACTCTCCTACAATCGTGCCAATCGACTCGCCCATCAGCGCCCGCTTAATGTTTCCGGGCACCGAGAGGTCAAATACCATAATAGGGATGTTGTTGTCCTTGCAGAGGGCGATCGCCGTACTATCCATCACTTTAAGATCGTGCTGCAACACGTGGCTATAGGTGAGGGTCTGGTAGCGTTTCGCATCGGGATTTTTCTTCGGATCGGAGTCGTAGACACCGTCAACCTTAGTCGCTTTAAACACCACCTCAGCATTGATCTCAGCAGCCCGCAGGGCAGCCGTGGTGTCAGTGGTAAAGAAGGGATTGCCAGAGCCCGCCCCAAAAATAACCACCCGTTTTTTTTCCAGGTGGCGAATGGCGCGGCGGCGAATGTAGGGCTCGGCGACCTCTTGCATGGCGATCGCCGTCTGCACCCGCGTCGGCACCCCCATGCGCTCTAGGGAGTCTTGCAGAGTCATAGCATTCATCACCGTAGCGATCATGCCGATATAGTCGGCGGTGGCGCGATCCATACCTGAGGCCGAGCCTTTGATGCCGCGAAAAATGTTGCCCGCGCCCACGACCAGGGCAATCTCGATGCCTTCGTTGACCACCTCAGCGATCTCCGCCGTAATGGCTTCAACCACGGCTTGATCAATACCGTAATCCATATCGCCCATGAGGGCTTCGCCGCTAAGTTTTAGCAGCACCCGCTTATAAGGTTTATCCATAGGAAGTTCGGTGTAGTAAGGTCTAGAAGTCCCACCCCACTATACCTACTTCCCCCGCCATGATCGCTACTGCGCTGGTGCAAATTGGACTGGTAGCCCTCTGGCTAGCCATGGTGGGCGGGGTGGCCGAGGGCCTGCGGCGCTTTGCCCACCATGAGACCGAAATTACCCGCAAAATCGTCCATATTGGGGCCGGACAGGTGATTTTGCTGGCCTGGTGGTTGCGTACCCCCACCTGGATGGGGTTGGCGGCTTCAGTCATCTTCAGCGGCGTGGCTTTGCTGTCTTACCGGTTGCCGATTTTGCCGGGCATTAACGGGGTAGGACGGCACAGTCTCGGTACGTTTTTTTACGCGGTCAGCATCGGTCTACTGACAGCAGCCTTTTGGCCACCAGAGCTGTTTCAGTATGCAGCCCTGGGCATTTTGGTTATGACCTGGGGCGATGGCCTAGCGGCGTTGGTAGGGCAAAACCTGGGCCGTCACCCCTACAAGGTATTTGGCAACCAAAAAAGCTGGGAGGGCAGCCTGACCATGACCCTGGCCAGTTTTGTAGTGTGCCTGCTGGTGCTGGGGTTTACGGCTGGGTTTACCGGGGCGGTGGTGGGGACGGCGGTAGTGGTGGCGATCGCCGCCACCCTGCTCGAAACCCTCTCTTTTTACGGCCTCGACAACCTCACTGTGCCCCTGGGCAGCGCCGCCCTCGCCTACGGACTGATGCTCGGGTGGGGGTGAAGGCAACAATATTTTGCCGGTGGGCAGTGCCCACCCTACAGATTCCTGGGGGAAACACTATTTTAAAATCACCAATCCAAATTCCCCGTCACTCGCCGTACTCCTGCAAAAAGAGCTGAAAATCTCTCATGACTGCTCGGGTTTGTTCGCTGGGGTCGAGTTGATGCCGTATTTGGAGAACAATCCATCGATTTTGGATTCGAGTTCGGCGAGTTGTGCGTTCTTGCTCTTCAGCTCGTTCAGCCTCTGATCTTGATCGTTCAACCTCTGATCTTGCTCGTTCAGCCTCTCCTTGGCCAAGGCGTTCTGTCTCTCGATTTCGACGGTTCCACTCAACGCCGAGATTAACCAGTGCCACCAGGAGAGCTGCCACGGTGAATCGGTTGCTCCAGACGCGGGGCTGGGCGACGAGTTGGAGAAATTGGAAGTCTCGTGCGTCATAAAACCGTAGGAACGCAGCGGCGAGGACTGTCAATCCGGTGGAGGGCAGCAGTGCCAAAAAGTTTAGCCAGACCTGCCGATTTGATAGCGCCATTTCATATATTCACCCTTGATGCCATAGTAGTCCGATTTCGCTGGGGTCATCTCCCATGGGCAACTAGGCTGGCGTTAGGTTGCTTGGCGGCTTCTCAGAACGTCCTGTAGAAAGACGCCAGAGCTTGGCCGTGGAGAAGAGGTTATGCGGTCTGGTTATGCGATCTCTGGGGGCTGCGGTTTTGGCTTTGCCTTTGCCCGAGACGCTTTTGGTGCCACAGTTTTATTTTTAGCAGTGCGGTGGCGTGGCGTGGACTGGGTAGTTTCTTCGTTAGCAGATTTTTCGGCAGTGGCGATCGCGTTTTGCTCTGGGGTGCCGGGGTGCAACAGGGCGAGGCGCAGTCGCTGGCGTTGGGCGGGGTCGAGGTAAAACTGCTGGTGGGTTTGCCACTGCTTCCAGGCGCGATGGCGACTGTCGGTCAGCAGAGTAAAGAGGTGCGGCATTTGGCCTTGGGCCCCGGGCACCACCGATTCGATAAAGGCGGCGAGAACGGTGCTGTCTTGCAGGTCGCCCAGGGTATCTTGCATGGCGCTGAGGCGATCCATGTCAGCATCCAAGACGTGGGGATAGAGGTCAGCGACTAAGCGCAGTTGGTAGCGCACCCGTTTGACCTGCTTGCGCAGGCTATGGAGTTGTGTCCCCTGTGCAGCAATCAGGGCATCTATGGCGGCCTGGCCGAGGCGGATATTGGCGGCCATGCCCTTGGGAGTAGTTTTGGTACCTACCAGCCAGCCGGGGTGAAGCCAGAGCCGGCTGACTAAGGGCAGGATCAGATCGGGTAGCACTTGGTCGGCGGGGAGAGGGGCGATCGCCCCATACACCGGCTTCTCCAGCCATGCCCCCAGGGCCTGTTTGAGATCGCCATAGCGATCGCCCTTCAGCAGCTTTTTCACCTGTTTGACTGTGTGGTGGCGCTGTCGGGCCAGGGTGAGCAGCACCGCGCCCAGGCCATCTTGCTCAGGGTCGGGGAGGTGAGGGGCGTAGCGATCGCACAACGTCGCCCACACCACATCTAGATCTCTCAGGGTACCTAGCTTGCGGGCTACAGCCGCAACCTTGGCTTTGCGCCCAGCCTTGGGCAACTCCAACCCAGGATCAAAAACCTCAATGGCAGTCCGCAGGCGGCGCAGGCCGACCCGCATTTGGTGGAGGTTTTCAGGGTCGGTATCGGCTTTGACAGACTTTTCGTAGGCGATCGCCTGGTTGAGGTATTTGGCGATCGCACCGTGGGCCAGTTCACCTAGGGTAGTGGGCTGCTGTGCCGTGGCCATAGATCTCCCCAACGGAAATAAAATATCGCTACCAGGGCAACTGATTCAGCCGATACTTAACGTTGAGGTCAAGCTGCCAGCTTTTTCAATGCCAACTCAATCATAGGCACCGCCTCTGAGGGGGTGTGCAATCCCAGAGTTTTTCGTAATATCAGGTAGTACAAATTTTCTGTTGACGGCGGTTAGCCAGGCCCAAAAACAGCGTGCCTAAAAACAGCGTAATTAAACCCGTGAACCTCACCCCCCTCGACCTCACCGATCGCGTGCTGACCATGGCCAAAACCGGAGTCTATCGTCAGTCGGTGTTTGAAGCTCTGGGGCCAGTGGCCACCCGGCGGCAGATCCGCGATGCGATCGCTCAAGCCAAGCAGTTTGGCCTCTATACCGTCGCCACCCTGCGCGACGCCGATCTCGGGACCTACTACCAGGTCGACCCCACCAGTTATGCATCCTTTCAAGTCGCCGCCAAAACCCTAGAAGCATCCCTGACCCCAGGCGACCTATCCGAACAATTGGTCACTACTCACCAGGCCCTCCGCGCCATGCTCGCTACCGTTGCCGCCAGCACCCTCAGCCTCGGCGGCCTCGGCGGCTGGTGTTTGCTTGACGGCCACACCCAGCTAGGGCGCGGGCTGTGGCTGGGGGCGCTGGTCGCCGGAGGGCTGTGGGGGGTGCAGCGGTGGCTGGCTCGCCGGGTAGTAGGGTAGGGCCAGAAGGTTGATTAAAGCCCGCTCGCCCACCCCCAATTCGGCAGAGCGAACTGCTAGGCTGCGCCCTACAGGTCTGCCAGGCAGCGATGGGATGGCCGATTAACAGCTGCTACCTACCCGCAAACTCATCCGTTGCCTCAATCAGGGCATGGATAATTCCTGGTTCCATGGCTGAGTGGCCAGCCTCCTGCACCAGCACAAACTGGGCTTCGGGCCAGGCCCGGTGCAGCTCCCAGGCGGTGGTGGCGGGGCAGACCACATCGTAGCGACCCTGGACAATGACACCGGGGATGTGGCGGATGCAATCCACATGGCGAAGAATGTGGTCATCCTGCTCAAAAAATCCCCTATTGATGAAGTAATGGCACTCAATACGGGCAAAGGCGACGGCAAACTCGTCGGCCCCAAAGTGGCGCAGCAGACCGGGATCTTGCACGAGCTTACTGGTGCTGGCTTCCCAGACGGCCCAGGCGCGGGCGGCGGCAAGGCGTTCTTGGACATCGTCACTGGTGAGGCGGCGGTAGTAGGCGGTTACTAAGTCATCGCGCTCTGCCTCAGGAATAGGGGCGAGGTAAGCTTCCCAGGCGTCGGGGTAGAGGTAGCTGGCCCCCTCTTGATAAAACCAGCGAATCTCGCGCTGGCGCAGGGTAAAAATACCCCGCAAAATCAGCCCGCAGCAGCGATCGGGGTGAGTTTGGGCGTAGGTCAGCGCCAGAGTGCTACCCCAGCTGCCCCCAAACACCGTCCATTGCTCAATGCCTAGGTGAATGCGAAGTTTCTCAATGTCGCTGACTAAGGCCCAGGTATTGTTGTCTTCGAGATCGGCATAGGGCAGACTTTTGCCGCAGCCCCGCTGGTCAAACAGCACAATGCGCCAGCGGTGGGGGTCAAAAAACTGTCTATAGGTGGGGTTGGTGCCGCCCCCAGGCCCACCGTGGAGAAACACCACAGGCTTGCCCATGGGGTTGCCCGCCAGTTCTACGTAGAGGCGGTGGCGATCGGAGACGGCTAAATATTCGGTGTGGTAGGGCTCAAGGGGTGGATACAGTTGGCGCATGGCAGTGGGGTGATGCGTCCAGCAAGGTCAGAATGAGCCAAACTATAGCTCAGCCCCCAGGGCTCTGCCACCTCTTGGATGGGAGTAGTAGCCAAACGCGAGGCTGCGATCAACCGCTGAATCGGGTAAATCTGATCGGGGCGGCTGGTGAGTTGTCTGATCCCCAGGGGCTGTCGGCTGCGCCTGGGGTGGGTCTTTACCACCTGCCACTCTCCCGTTTGTGGGTCGCGCTGGGTTGTGAACGGGTTGCTCCTGAGGGGCTTGCTGCAGGGATTAGCCATAGCGCTTACGGGTTGCAGAGATGCCCCTATCGTAAGAAATGACACACTGACTACGGGTGACTCGCAGGCGAGTCTAGAGGTGACCTTGATAGATGATCTAGGTGATCTGGGTCACAGGACTGGCACAAGGGCTGACCTCAAACCGCAGCCACCAGAAGTTTGGGACAAAATGACGCGGTATTTCAAATCTGCGCTAACATCCTCAAGACATATAGAGAGGACGGGCAAAAAATCGTTGATGCTTGACCGTCTGCCGGTTCATCTTTACGCAATGGGCAGTATTCGTGATGGCAATGCAAACTGATTTCGCAAGCGACAAGTTACAGGTAAAGTCGAGCTTTGGCCAGGGTTGGCTCTCGCCTAGATTAGTGACTGGTGCGGCGATCGCAGCCGCGATCACCGGCCTCAGCATCGCCCCCCAGGGGCTGGCTCAAACCTACGATATGGTGCCCCCTCTGCCAGCTGGGGCCATGCCGATACCAGGAGCGGCCCTGCCGCCTGTGCCTACCAGTGGCCAGCAGTATTTGATCTATGTCTCTGACACTAGCGAGGCTACCCTCAGTCAGGTGCGGCTGGTTGAGCCAACGGCCTTTCGCACCACGTTTCAGGGGCGATCGGTGATTCAGGCTGGGCGCTTTAATATGACGGGCAATGCCCAGCAGCGCGTCACCGATCTGGCGGGTCTGGGGGTCAGAGCTGAGATGACCCAGGTGGCGGCAGCGGTCCCCTCCTACGCTCAGGTACCTGCTCTGCCTGCCAATGTCTATGCGTCTAACGGCGATTTGCCGCCGCTGCCCGATGCCGCCTACGGCCCAGGGCCTGGGGTGGCGGCGGTGCCAGTGCCCGCCCTACCGACAACTGTGGCCCAGGTACCTCCCGCCCCTGGCAATGTGGAGTTTGGCCAACAGCTAAACGGAGGCATGCCCCCCGTCCCCAATCCTGGCGCGATGATGCCGCCGCCGGCGTCGGCCCCGCCTAGCCAGTCGTTTGATGCGCCCTATTTTGTGGTGATTCCGACTGATGCGTCTAATTTGGCCAGCCTGAGCAATCAGGTGATTCAGCTGGGTACCCCAGCGGCCCAGGTGCAGCAGCGCACGTCGCCCCGTGGCCCCCATGTGGCCATTGGCCCCTTTACCGATCGCGGTCTAGCCAACCGATGGAACAACTTTTATCGGGAAGCCGGACTCGGCAACAGTCGGGTTTACTTTGAGCGGTAGCACTGGAGCGCTACTGTCTCTGCACTCAAAGGCTCTGCATGCAAACATGAACCTTCAACCCCAGCCCGTCCAGGCCTCTACCCATAGAGCCCTGGACGGGCTTTTTGCTGGCCAGCTCGATCGCGTTGTGACTGCCGAGCAGATGCGGGCGATCGAAGCCCACCTGTTTGCCGAGGGTATGCCCGTAGCAGCACTGATGGAAAAGGTGGCGGGGCGGGTTGCCGCCTGGGTCATGGCTCACTTTCCAGTGCAGGTCTATCCCTGTGTTGGGATAGTGGCCGGGCCGGGCCACAACGGTGGCGATGCTCTGGTGGTGGGGCGAGAGCTAGCGGCCCAGGGCTACCAGGTGCAGGTGTGCAGCCCGATCAGTCAATCCAAACCACTGACCGCTGATCACCTGAGGTACGCACAGTACCTGGGCATTGGCGTTGTCGACACGATGGCGGCACTGGCCCCCTGCGACCTGATTTTAGATGGACTGTTTGGCTTTGGTTTAGAGCGGCCTGTGGCAGGGGCGATCGCGGCTGAAGTCACGGCTATAAATCAGGCGCCATGCCCCGTGGTGAGTATCGACTTGCCTTCGGGGCTGCACACCGACACCGGGGCGGTGCTGGGAGTCGCGGTGCGGGCCACCCACACCCTCTGTCTGGGCCTGTGGAAACGGGCTTTTTGTCAGGATGGAGCGCTAGCTTACCTGGGGCAGTCTCATCTGATCGACTTTGACATTCCCCAGCGGGCGATCGCGGCTGTTTTAGACTCTACCCCACCCGTGGGGCGAGCTACCTCAGCCATGATTCGAGAAAAACTCCCTCTGCCCCGCCAGCCCAATACCCACAAGTATCGCGTTGGGCATCTACTGCTGGTGGCTGGGTCACGGCCCTATGCTGGGGCGGCGCTGCTGGCGGCGCTGGGGGCCAGGGCCAGCGGGGTGGGTATGCTCACTCTGGCCGTGCCCGAGTCACTGCGGCTGATGGTGGTGGCCCAAATGCCAGAGGCGCTGGTGGTGGGCTGTGTAGAGACGGAAGACGGCGCGATCGCCCGTCTGCCTGATGACCTCGATCTCGCTCGCTACAATGCGATCGCCTGCGGGCCAGGGCTCAGCCGCAGCGCCATAGCCCCAGTGCCAGCCGTGCTCAACAGCGCCGCGCCGCTGCTGCTAGACGCCGACGGCCTCAACCTACTGGCAGATCTGGGCGCTACCGCTACCCTGGCCCAGCGGTCGGCCCCCACAGTGCTCACGCCTCACCGAGGCGAGTTTGAGCGGTTATTTCCGGGAGTGCTGGGGGCGGCGATGGATGCCGGGGCCGCGGCTGGGGCAGCAGCTGGGGGCAGCGGGGCCGTGGTGCTGCTGAAGGGCGCTTGTACGGCGATCGCCCACCCCGACGGCACCATCTGGTACGTGCCCGAGAGCACTCCAGCCCTGGCTCGAGGGGGCAGTGGCGATGTGCTGACGGGGTTAATTGGCGGCCTGCTGGCCCAAGGCGATACCTCCCTAGCGGCAGCAGTAGATGCTGCAGTGGTCGGAGCCTGGTGGCACGGGCAGGCGGCTCGGGCGGCGGCAGGCGATCGCACCGATCTGGGGGTCGATGGCACCCAACTGGCCCAATATCTCAACCCTACCCTGGCCCAGGTGTTAGCCTGAGAAACAGATTTTTTTTGGCGCTATCCCTTTGTTTGCTCTGAATTCTCTAACCCTGCCCGAGGGCTTTCGCGAGGGCATTATTTTGCTGGCCTACCTGCTGGCGGTGATGTGGGCACTGGCGATCGCCGATTTTCTCACCGGACGCCGGTTGCTGCCCAAACTGGCGATCGCCCCCCGCAGTTTAGAGGGTATCCCCGGTATTGTGGTCGCCCCACTGCTCCACGGCAGCTGGGGGCATCTGGTCGCCAACTCGGGGCCGCTGGTGATTTTGGGCACCGTGATCTTGCTCCAGGGGCTAGAGGTGCTGGGGCTGGTGACCGCATTTTGCTGGCTGTTTAGCGGCGTTGGCATTTGGCTGTTAGGCCGCCCCGGCACCCGCCACCTGGGGGCCAGCGGCGTGATCTTTGGCTACCTGGGCTATATTTTGCTGCGGGGCTATTTTGAACGCAGCCCAGGGGCGATCGCCGCCGCCGTAGTTGTCGGCCTGCTCTACGGCAGCGCCCTCTGGGGTCTGCTGCCGCTGCAGCGGGGCAAATCGTGGGTGGGCCACGGGGCAGGGTTTGTCGCGGGGGCGATCGTGGCCCGCAAACTCGATATCATGCTGGAATGGGTACGGTACAACTCCGGCTTTTAGGTTCCGCCCAGAGCGCTGGCGCTGCCCCCCTACAGAGCTAAAATTGCCAGTCTAAAATCTCTATGACTGACCCGCCCTCCCACTTCACCCCCGACGAGCTAGAGCGCTGGCGCTTTGGCCTAGCCCAGGCCAATTTGAACAATATTCTCTGCCACTGCCGCGACTGCGACGAAACTTGGATGGCCTCCGACGATGAGCATCTTGTCTGCGTCTGCGGCAGTCGTCGGGTCGAGCATATCTCCTGTTGGCAATTCCCCGACGGTTGATGGGCAGGGGGAAATGAGAGAAGTTGAATTTTTGCAGAGCCTCATCTTCAATGGGGCTTTAGAAACCCGCAGGGCAGAAACCCGGTTTCTGCGTCTAACACCAATCCTGCTCGCCTACCCTCGATTGGCAGGGTGAACTGTGGTTTGCCCCTACAGGTTTGCCCGTAGAAAATCGGGGTTATGGAATCTGGGTTCGGTATAAATAGCTGTGGTGAGCGTTGCGCCCCATGTCAAAGCTGGCGGGCAGCGCCCAACCCTAATCAATTCGCGCCTGGGTTGGGGCGGTATCAAAGCGCAAAGCCGTAAATATAGACCTCTTCTGGTGAAAGACATCCCTAGAATAATGCCATGCCCTGCTCCTGGTCTAATACCAGAGCGGCTCACAAGCACCCATCCTGCCAGCAGGCATGGGGAGATGGCACCAAATCTAAATTGTGTATCCAAGAAAATTTAGAACACATCGACAAGAGAAAATAAGCCGCAACATCTTATTACAGCAGCAGCCAATTAAGGCTTGTCTTGAACATATATTAAATGGCCTCATTACTCCTAGAGGCAAAAGTTCTACCCAGACTTGTCTAAAATCAAAGTTATGCAGCAGAGCTCAATATTTACCAGTCAGTTAAATTAAGTTTTAGCGTCCCTTTTCAAGAGAATTCTAGGCCTTAGATCTGCCAAGCTAAAATATCTAGCATAAGAAACCCATAATAGTCTCGCAAAGGGAAAAGTAAAAAGCCCAAAAGCCTGAATTATTCGCGGGATACGTCAGCTACTGGCTTGGCGTTTTAAACCTTTTTGGTGGTGGGTTGCGATCATTCGCAATTCACTTTTTGGTTTCGCTTAAATCCAGGCTTGCTACTTGATTTAGTCCTTTGGACTGAGTCCGCTATAAAACCCGTCAATAAAATCTAATCGGAGATTTAACCATGAAACTCTTTTTGATTACTGGTTTAATGATGACCTTGGCAACGTTGGCTGTGGCCCCTTTGGCGAGCGCTGGCCAAACTAATATGGAGAATTTAGCCGCCGACTTAAACGGAGATGGAACCGTCACCCTGCTAGAGCTTGAATCATATAATCGCGATCAGCGAGGCAGCTAGTCGTCACAAATCGCCAGACCCTTGTGATTCGAGGGCCTGGCGATTTGCGGTCTACCCAGGTTCAACCTAGCCTACTTAACCTGCTAGGAAACGGGTTTCTAGGTTGATTAAAACGAACCCGCCAGAGCTTCGACGCAGCGATCGCAGATCGTCGGGTCTTCACTGCTCTCGCCCACGTGGGTCGAGTAGTTCCAGCAGCGATTACACTTCGTGTAGGCTTCGCCAACGCACTCCGATATTGGCACCACGCCCACCCCCAGGGCATCGGACTCGCTATTGCACTTCACCCCAGCGAGGGATGCTGGGGAATCCAGCACCTCAACTTGAGATACCAGGAACAGATAGCGCAGTTCATCTACATGGTTGGTGTCGGGGGCGATCGCATTCCCAGGATTCATCGCCGCCAGCGTTTCCCGCAGCTCCGCGTCGGCCACGTACAGCAACGCTTTGGCCTCCAGCGACGAGCCAATATCC
Source organism: Pseudanabaena sp. PCC 9330 (assembly GCF_055795045.1). Taxonomy (NCBI): domain Bacteria; kingdom Bacillati; phylum Cyanobacteriota; class Cyanophyceae; order Pseudanabaenales; family Pseudanabaenaceae; genus Pseudanabaena; species Pseudanabaena sp. PCC 9330. Next base: position 65,641 of record NZ_JAYFES010000078.1, read on the forward strand.
TTGGCGGTGCGGGCCTGTTCAAGGACTTTATTTACCTCCTGGCGCACGGTGCGAATCTGGCTCCAGGTTTCGGCCAGTTCCGGCTGCTGCCACTGGTCATCCAGTTTTACCCAGCCCGCCTGGAATACGGACTTATGGGCGGTGGGATAGGGCAGATTTTGCCAGATGTCCTCGGCCATGTGGGAGAGCACCGGGGCGATCGCGCGGGCCAGGGCTTCGATGGCGATCGCCAGCACCGTCTGACAGCTCCGCCTGCGGAACGAATCCGCCGCGCTGATGTACAGCCGATCCTTGGCAATATCCAAATAAAAGTTCGACAGATCGACCGCGCAGAAATTCTGCACGGTTTGGAAGAAGCGGAAGAACTGGTAGGTCTCGAAGGCGTCGGTGATGTCGGCAAACACCTCGGTCATGCGGTGCAGCATATAGCGATCGAGCTCGGGCAGCTGGTCGTAAGGCACCGCATCTTTGGCGGGGTCAAAGTCATTGATGTTGCCCAGCAAAAACCGCGCCGTGTTGCGAATCTTGCGGTATACGTCCGACATCTGCTTGAGAATGTTGCCCCCCAGCGGCACATCGGAGGAATAGTCGACCGACGAGACCCACAGGCGCAGCACGTCGGCCCCATAGGGCGGGTCTGTCTTCTGGTTTTTGCCGCCGTTGATGACGACGTAGGGGTCAACCACATTGCCGATGGATTTGCTCATCTTGCGCCCCTGCTCGTCGAGAGCAAAGCCGTGGGTGAGCACCGTTTTGTAAGGCGCGTGACCATTCACCGCCACGCTGGTCAGCAGGCTGCTTTGGAACCAGCCCCGGTGCTGGTCAGAGCCTTCTAGGTACATATCGACGGGGTAGGCCAGTTCGTCCCGCTGCTGGGCCACCGCCGCCCAGGACGAGCCCGAGTCAAACCACACATCCATGGTGTCGGTGCCCTTGCGGTAGGTGTGGCCGTTGTTGCGGTAGGCCTCGGGCAGCAGTTCGGCCTCGCTCAGCTCCCACCAGGCGTCGGAACCCTTCTCGGCAAAGATCGCCTTGATGTGGGCCAGAGTCTCTTCATTCAGCAGCGGTTCGCCCGTCGCTTCGTCATAGAAAACCGGGATCGGCATGCCCCAGGTGCGCTGGCGCGAAATGCACCAGTCGGAGCGATCGCCCACCATAGAGGTAATCCGGTTCTCGCCCGTGGCCGGAATCCACTGTACCTCCTGGATCGCCTTTAGCGCCTCGTCGCGGAAGCCCTCGACAGAAGCAAACCACTGCTCGGTGGCGCGATAAATCGTGGGCTGCTTGGTGCGCCAGTCGTAGGGGTATTTGTGCACGTAGGGCTCGTGCTTGAGCAGCGAACCCGCCTTCTCCAGCGCCTCAATCACCGCCGGGTTAGCATCCTTCAGCACGTTGAGCCCTTCAAAGGGGCCAGCTTCGGCGGTCATGTCGCCCTTTTCATCCACCGGGCAGAGCACCGGCAGACCGTAGCGCTGGCCCACCTTAAAGTCTTCGTCACCGTGGCCGGGGGCGGTGTGGACTAAGCCCGTACCCGACTCAGTAGTGACGTAGTCGCCGCCAATGACGATGGGGCTGGTGCGATCGAACAGGGGATGGCGGTAGGTGGAATGCTCCAGGGCCGCGCCTTTGATTTCAGCCTTGATCGTCAGCTCAGAGCCAAGGACTTGGGCCATGCGATCGCACAAATCCTTCGCAATGATCAGATACTTAAACGGCGTCCCAGACGCGACCTCCACCACGGCGTAGGTGAGTTCGGCATTCACCGCCACGGCCAGGTTGGCCGGAATCGTCCAGGGGGTCGTCGTCCAGATCGCCACGCCCAGCTCGGCCAGGTACGGTTCCAGCGCCACCTTCGCCTCAGGGGATGCGCTCACCATCGGGAAGGCGGCATAGATGCTGGGGGAGGTGTGGCCCTCGGGGTACTCCAGCTCGGCCTCGGCCAGGGCGGTTTGGGAACTGGGGCTCCAGTGCACCGATTTCAGTCCGCGATAGATGTAGCCCTTCAGGTACATCTGGCCAAATACGTCGATCTGGGCCGCTTCGTACTCGGGTTTGAGGGTCAGGTAGGGGTGTTCCCAGTCGCCCCAGACGCCGTAGCGCTTAAAGCCCTCCCGCTGGCGCTCCACCGTTTTAAGGGCAAAGTCCCGCGCTTTGTAGCGCAGCTTGATCGGCGTCAGCTTCTCCCGCGCCTCGCTGTCCATCGCTTGCAGCACCTTTAGCTCGATGGGCAGGCCGTGGCAATCCCAACCGGGCACGTAGCGCACCTTGCGGCCCTTGAGCAGCTGGTACTTATTAATAGTGTCTTTGAGAATTTTGTTGAGGGCGTGGCCAATGTGCAGGTCGCCGTTGGCGTAGGGCGGCCCGTCGTGCAGCACAAATACCTCGCCGGGGTTGTTGACCGACAGCGTTTCGTAGATCTGGTTCTCGGCCCAAAAGGCTTGAATCTCCGGTTCGCGCTTGGTGGCGTTGGCCCGCATGTCAAAGCGGGTTTGGGGCAGCAGAACGGTGTCTTTGTAGCTTTTGGTGTCTGTCACGGCCTGGGGTTAATTAGGGGTGAAGGATGATTCGGGTTATTATCGCAGATTCGGCCCTGGGCACTGCGCCCAAGCAGCCTCTTCTGGCCGGGTTTCTCTACTACATTAGGCCAGAAGAGGCCCGGTTGCGGGCAATTGGAGCAGGGGAAGGGGATTGCGTAGGGGTGCGATACGAAGATTGGCTGGGGCAAACATTTTGGTTGAACCAGTGGCTGCGTTGACCGTGACCCAAGAACGCGACCCAATAGCGCAACAGTAGAATAGAGATCATCGCCGTCTTCGTTGACCGTTTAGCCATGCCAGCTCAGCCTCAAACCAGACCTCTCGGAGAAATGTTGCAACGGGCAGGGTTGCTCTCCCCGGCTCAGCTTGCTGTGGTGCTTCAGGACCAAAAATGGCAGCCCGATTTGAGATTCGGGGACATTCTGGAACTGCGCGGGTGGGTCAAGCGTGACGCGATCGAATTTTTCGCTGAACAGTGGCCGAAGATTGCCAAGGTGGGTCGCGATCGCCCCATTGGCTATTACTTTCAGCAGGCGGGGCTGTTAGATTCTCAGCAGGTAGATGCCCTGCTGCAAGAGCAGGCGCAGGCGGGTCTGAGAATTGGGGCGCTGGCGGTCTTGCACGGCTGGCTCTCTCAAGAGACGCTGGATTGGTTTCTGCGATCGCTGGCCCCGGAGGAGTCGGCGGCGTCTGCATTTATCAAGCGGAAGCAGGTAAATGAGCGCGATGCCGCTCACACGCCAGCCGGCCAGCCCAAGACGGTCACAAGCCCCTCTGCTCAAGCGCCAACCAAACCCAACTCGGATGATGTTTCCTGGGTGGGTTAACCGAGATGGAGGGCGATCGCCCTCGTCAGCAGCCTATATGCGGCTGCCTTCATAGACGAGGTTAGACACAAATCTATGGCTCAATCCATTATTCTGAGGGGCAAGCCCAATGCAGTTTTAATCCCTTTAACGCCTAACCTATGTCCGCCATTGCTTTCGAAGGTGTATTCATTCTGCTGCTGATTGTAGCCAATGGGGTGTTTTCAGGCTCAGAGATTGCTCTGGTGTCGGCCCGCAAGGCCCGCCTCGAGCAGAAGGCGAGGCAGGGCAATACCAAGGCGCGGCTGGCTCTCAAGCTGGCCAATAACCCCAACAATTTTTTGTCGACGGTGCAGATCGGTATCACCTTGATTGGCATTCTCAGCGGTGCCCTGGGGGGTGCCACTGTGGCCAACAGCCTGCGCCTGAAGCTAGACCAGGTGTCTGCCCTTGCCCCCTACAGCGACCTGCTCAGTCTAACCATCGTGGTGGGGTTGATTACCTACCTGTCTCTGGTTGTGGGCGAACTGGTGCCCAAACGCATCGCCCTGAGCTACCCAGAGGCGATCGCCTGTCAGGTATCGGGGCCTATGCAGCGCCTCTCTCAGCTGGCCGCCCCGCTAGTGACTCTCCTGGGGATTTCGACCAGCTTTGTGGTGAAGCTGATGGGGCTCAAAGAACGACCCGAAGCCGCCATCACGGAAGAAGAGCTGCGCCTGCTGATTGACCAGGGCACCGAGGCTGGCACCTTTGAAGTGGCCGAACAAGAAATGATGGGGCGGGTGCTGCAACTGGGCGATCGCCCAATACGCTCGATTATGACTCCTCGTACCGACATTGAGTGGCTCAAAGTAGATGCCTCCTTTGCCGAGCATAGCGAGCTGGTCATGCAGAGTGCCCACTCCCACTTTCCGGTATGCAACAGCGGCGTCGACGACTGTGTGGGGGTTGTGTCGCTGAAGGCGCTGCTGCCCAACTACCTCAGTCAGTCGACCCCGCCCGTGACTCTGCTGAGTCTGGTGCAGCCGCCCCTGTTCGTGGCCGAGAGCACCTACGTACTCAAGGTGCTAGAGCTGTTTAAGTCGTCGGGTACCCACTTTGCCATGGTGCTTGACGAGTACGGCGGGGTTGAGGGGCTAGTCACCCTCAATGACGTAGTGGAGGCGATCGTCGGCGATCTGACCTCCATCGAAGACGCCGACGCTCCGATGATGACCCAGCGAGAAGATGGCTCTTGGCTGCTCGATGGGCTATTGCCTGTGCCCGATCTCAAAGAACTGCTCCATCGCGAACAGCTCAGCGAAGACGAAGACAACTACCATACCCTGGCAGGCTTTGTGATTCGGCATATGGGTCGCATTCCCACCGCAGGCGACTTTTTTGAGTGGCAGGGGCTGCGCTTTGAGGTGGTCGATATGGATGGTCGCCGAGTCGATAAGGTGCTGCTCGAAAATCTGCCGCCGCGATCGCCCGCTACCAAACCCTTGGAGTCAGCGACCTAGCCTGTTGATCAAACCCCAGCCCCTCGATTCCCAGCAGGGCAACCCGTGGGGGCAAATACAAGTTCCTCTGCCAGATCAGGTATAGCTAAGCAAGATTTGTCAAAAGCCAGGCCATAGCGATTCTCAATTCCGTATAGCCTTGGGGACATAGGCTTCCAGAAAGGCCAGGGGATTGGCCATGGTCTCGGCAAAGCCAAGAATGCCGCGATCGCTGTGGTTGTACAGCAAATTTCCCTCGCTATCAAACAAAAACGTGCCGCCCCGCTGAGTCAGGTAGGCCGCATCGGGCACGTAGGTCTTCCAGTTACTCAGCACTTCGGTCATGTTGCGCAGGCGCAGAGTGGCCAGCTCAATGGGCCGCTGAAAACCATCACCGCCAACGATGTCAAAGGCTTTGCCGGTCAGGGGCGGCAGTGGCCCAGCTTTGACCACTTCGTCATCGCCAATCAGCTGGGGAGCATGGCGATCGCCCGTATAGCCCCGCAGCACCTCCCGCAGCGTACCAGGACTTTTGATGCCCGCACACATCAACATCAGGTTGACCCAGGCGGCCTGCCCCGGCTTCAGCCCCGGCAGTTTGAGGGTGAGTCCCTTGTAGAGGCCTAGCTCTCGGTGCAAAGCAGCCGTTTCATCGACAAACAGCTGTTCAGAGGGGAAACCGGTATAGGCGCAGAACTTTTGGCCCGAGGCGCGATCGCCGATACCCACCGCCCGCACCGCAATACCTCGCTGCCGCAGGGTCTCTGCCTCCCGCTGCACCCACCAGGCATACTCCAAACTGTCGAAGTCGCCCAGCTGCGACCACACCAGCACCAGTATTTGGGTTGCTTGCTCACAGCCGGTGAGCAGAGGCATGCTGTCGCCATCACTCACCCGCTGGCGGCTAGTGCGGGCCAAAATCTCATAGGTGCTCATGCCATCTTTCCTGACGCGACTGGTAAGCATTGCTCAGCAACACCTTGGCGGAAAGCGCCGCCGGGGCTACAGGCATAGCCAAGATTAACGCAGAGACCCGCGCTACTGAAACCCGCTGGCCATCCACGGCAGCTGGTCGACGCTGACACCATTGACGTAAAGACCCCAGTGCAGGTGTGGCCCGGTGGCGGCCCCCGTATCGCCCACAGCGCCAACTACCTGGCCCGTTTGCACAAGGTCGCCCTCACGTACATCGATGCGGCTGAGGTGAATCATGATACTCAGCACCCCCTGGCCGTGGTCGATGCCCACAGTGTTGCCGTGGAGCTCAAAGCCATCGGCCACTCGGCCCACCAGGGCAATACGGCCAGCGGCTGGCGCAGTCACCGGGGAGCCGGTGGGGGCGGCATAGTCTAGCCCCCGGTGGTAGTAATCTTGAGCAAACACCCCATTGTAGTAGCGACGCACGCCGTAGGGGGTGCTGGTACGACCCTGGCTTGGGCGCACCAGTGGCCCACTCCAGTAGCGCTCAGGGGTAACCAGTGTCTTAAAAGCGGCGACCCGGTCAAACTCACGCTGGGTGCCCAGGTTGCTACGACTGGGCGATAGGGTAATGCGCTGGGTCGGGAAGTTGCGATTTTTAAGCCCCACCGCCAGATTGCGGGTCTCCCCTGTGCCGATCACGCGAATCACCATACGCCCTGGTGGATCGAGGGGGCTAGTGGGTATCAGCGCCCGATATTGACCATTGCCGAAGGGGAAGGTGGGATATTCGGTACGGTCATTGACGGTGACAAGGGGTTGGTTGGAGGCCGGGGTGCGGGGAATAGCGATGACCGAGATGGTATCGCCCAGCTCAGGGGCAGTGGGGTTGAGCACCACATCGTAGGCCTGAGCCCGACGGCCAATTAAGATTGCTGCAGAACCCGCTGCTGCCGAAGCTAGCAGCGATCGCCGAGTCAGTAGGGGGGTGTCTCGGGGTAGCTCCATAGCTCTATCCTCAGTGAGTAGTTTCTATCGTAGATGCTGTCAGTATAGCGATGACCCTTGTGCTCCCCCTCCTCGCAAGCAAAAACCGAGACAGCACAAAGACTACCTAGGATTCCTGCGATCGCATCCCTTGCCCACCTCAGCCCCAAAATACTGCCCTGCTCTTGGCTGTTCTACTCTTGATTGGCCTTGGCGTCTTTGACGGCAGCATAGAACAAAAAGATGACCAGGGGCAGACAAAGGCCCAAAATGATGGTGGTGGGTACAGTGCCCCAGTCAGGGCTACCGGAGGATAGTTCAAAGACAGATCCCACGGCAGCGATCGCCGCCACGCAAGAACCACCCAGCAACAAGCCACTTTTAGGGGTCACAGAAAATTCTCCTCATACTGCCCTTGTCGGGGGCTAGTGCCGCCCCACCGAGGCAGTCTAACACGTTCCTAGGGGGTCACCGGCTGCACATCTTTGGCATAAAAGCCGTTCTTTTTGAGCTCTTGATTCAGGGCTAGGGCATTCTCAACGCGATCGACAAACAGCACCCCAGTGAGGTGATCCATCTCGTGGAGAATGCAGCGGGCCAGCAGGTCGCTGGCCTGGAGCTTCTTAGGCCGACCGTTCTCATCTTTGTAAGACACTTCTAGGGCCGCTGGGCGCACCACATCCAAATACACGCCAGGAATGCTGAGACAGCCCTCCTGGCCAGTGGCGAGCTCCTTAGAGACCTTGACGATCTGAGGGTTAACCAGCACCAGGGGCTGGTTAGCAGCATTCTCTGGGTCAATATCGACCACCAGCAGCTGTTTGTTGACCGCTACCTGGGGTGCCGCCAGACCAATGCCGTCGGCGCTGTACATGGTTTGCAGCATCTCCCGCACCAGGGCACGAATCTCATCGTCTACCTTAGCCACTCGCTTGGCGGGCTGGCGCAGCACGCGATCGCCCAGGGTGTGAATCTCTAGGGGCGGCTGCTTAAGCTTGGTTTTTTCAACTTGAATGGCGGCGGGCATAGGTGCGTTCTGGGTAATAGCGTTCTGTAATCTATCCTAACAACACAGACTCACTTCGACATAGGAGTTGGTATCAGGAGGGCATTAATCTTTCTCCGGCCAGGTATTCCTAGTCTGCCTCTAGCCAGATATTTTCAGTCTGCCTCTGGCCAGGTATTCTTAGTCTGCCTCCGGCAGAACGGATGTAGCGGTTACATCCACCACATCTAAGGCGGTGACGTCAATGGTACCCGCCTCGGCCAGCCGAGAAAAGCCATCGGCCTCGGTGCGCAGGGCACTGCCACAATTTAAACAGGTGGTCTCAGAGCCTTTAATGCCGGTCACTGCGGTGGCACATACTGGACAAGCACCCTGTACCAGGTTGCGCCGCAGCCAAAATCTCAGCCCCAAAAAGGCCAGCACTGGCGTCACCAGCACCAGCACTACTAGCGCCGCCAATGACTTGACGATCCAGCCCAAGCCCACGGCCCCCAGCAGCCAAACCACCCCAAATAGAGTGAGCCAGCAGCCCAGCCCCGAAAAATTGAGCTGAATTTGGTTAGATCGGTTGAAGTTCACAGTAGGTGGTCTCCGTGGAGCGAAGGGAGGACGTACCCAGGGGTGCTGACCTCATCCCGTATTGTAGCGCCGGGGTCAGGGCGTCAGATCTACCTAGGCTTGATGACCACCGCTAATAGTTGCCTAGGTCAGGCAAGTGCCGTACTTCACAATTGACAGACAGTTGCGTCCGTCTTGGGAGCGGTAGTAGGTTACCTTATCCGCCAGGCGACGCAGTAAAAACCAGCCATAGCCACTGTCGAGCAGTTCTCCGGGCTGGGGTTCGGGCAGCAGCTCTGGGTTAAAGGGGTCGCCATGATCCCAAATGCGAATCTCCACCCGGTCAGTGTCGAGGGCCAGGTCGATGTCAATGCCAGTTTCGGGAGGCAGGTGGGCGTGGGCGTGGCGCACAGCATTGGTGAAACCTTCGGTCAGGGCCAGGGCAAGGCGATCGTAGTAGCTGCTCACCCAGGCCGAGTCTCCCTCGATGGATTGGCAATTATCCCGAAACCAGCGCTGTACCTGAGCTATCAAGTCTAGCTTGCTGTCCACCTGCAAATGTTTCTGCCTGTTGCTTGTTCGCGCCATAGACCTTCCTGTATCAGCTTTTACCAAAGCCGCCAAATTTAGCTTAGCGAAAGAGTATACCCATAGCAAAAAGACCTGCGCAAAACGATACAGTTCTACGCAGGTCTTGCACTATTAGTCGAGATTCAACCCTAGAACAAGCCCAGAGTTAGAGATTCGCTAATGGGGAAGGTAGCGCCAATACCCAGCCATAGGGTTACCGCCGTGCCAAACAAGAACACTGTGGTAGCCAGAGGACGACGGAAAGGGTTTTGGAACTTGTTGATGCTCTCGATGAAAGGCACCAGCATTAGCCCTAGAGGAATAGCGGTCATCGCGCCGATGCCCAGCAGCTTGCTGGGTACGATGCGTAAAATCTGGAAGGTAGGATACAAATACCACTCAGGCAGAATTTCGAGCGGGGTGGCAAAGGGGTCAGCAGGCTCACCCACCAGAGCGGGGTCAAGCACGGCGAGAGCCACACAGCAGGCAATGGTGCCGAAAATAACCACGGGGAAGATGTAGAGCAGGTCGTTTGGCCAGGCGGGCTCGCCGTAGTAGTTGTGCCCCATGCCCTGCTTGAGCATCTCTCTTAACTTAGGATCGCTGAGATCCGGTTTTTTAATGGTCGCCATTTAAAAGCTTCTCCTGTTACAGCCGGTTGGGCTTGGCCCAAAGTTTAAACCATTTAACTGGGGCAATCTGTGCAGCTGAAACCAAACGTCATGCCCCTAAAGGGGTGCCCTAAGGCAACCCCACTCTTCTACCCTCTTACAGAGGGCCAGAGATGCCCTGCTTGCGAATCATCAGGAAGTGCAACAGCATAAACACGGCGATCGCCCAGGGGAGAACGAAGGTGTGTAGGCTGTAGAAGCGGGTCAGGGTCGATTGACCCACGGCTTCGCCACCGCGCATGAGCTCAACCACAGTAGAACCCACTACAGGAATGGCACCGGGTACGCCAGACACAATCTTCACCGCCCAGTAGCCCACCTGGTCCCAGGGGAGAGAATAACCGGTAACACCAAAGGTAACGGTGATTACCGCCAGCACTACGCCCGTCACCCAGGTGAGTTCACGGGGCTTTTTGAAGCCGCCAGTGAGATACACCCGAAACACGTGGAGAATCATCATCAGCACCATCATGCTGGCAGACCAGCGGTGAACCGACCGAATCAGCCAACCGAAGTTGACGTCGGTCATCAGGTACTGCACAGAGCTAAATGCTTCAGTGACCGTAGGCTTGTAGTAAAAGGTCATCGCAAACCCAGTAGCAAACTGGATTAGGAAGCAGGTCAGGGTAATACCGCCCAGGCAATAAAAAATATTGACGTGGGGCGGCACGTACTTGCTAGAGATATCGTCGGCCAGGGCCTGAATCTCTAGCCGCTCGTTAAACCACTGGTAGGCCTTAGAGTCGGTAACTTGCTTAGTAAACATGAAGCGGTTAACTCTATATATCTATAATTGCCATCAATGAAAAATGTAACATAGCCGTAATGGCAACGCTAAGTTCTCATTTGTAGATTCTAAGCCCTGGGGAGCATACCTTTGGAGTCAAACGCCGCGATCGCCGCAAAAGCTTTACCCTAGGGCATCAACCAGCCTCAAGGTAGCGATAGATTTTGCCTGGGAGCTTGCAACATTTTGTTACATTGAGCGGTCAGATTTGGCCTCAAGGCGGCGATCGCATCCCCACTCATGCCTCAGTACCTGGGTGGCCTGCCAAAGCCGGCAAAAGTCGGGAATTGTGATTGGGCGATCGCAATCGGGAAAAATTTGGTCAGAATACACTAATGTGGAGCGCAAGTCTGAGGGCTGGGCTTGCGTCGATGCTCAAGAATTAGGCATAAGCCCTTAAAGCTATAGCGTCAGCACCTCCTGCTAGCTGTCGGTTCACTATCTGCCGTTGCCGTCGTAATCTATGTTCAGACCTTTGCTGCGCCTCAGTATTCTCTGCCTTTGTCTGGTTGGGCTAGTGGTAGGTGGGGTAGCCACCGGGCCAGCCCTAGCCCTGACCGAAGAGCAGAATCTAATCGCAGAGGTCTGGCGCATCGTCAATCGAGCCTATGTCGATGAGACTTTCAATCACCAAAACTGGTGGTTTACTCGCCAGCGTGCCCTCGACAAGCCCCTGACCAGCCGCGATGACACCTACAAAGCCATTCAAGACATGCTGGTGGGTTTAGAAGACCCCTACACCCGGCTGCTGCCTCCTAGCCAATACCGCAGTCTACAGACCAATACTGCTGGAGAACTCACTGGGGTGGGCCTGCAAATTTCTAAGGATGAGACTCCGGGCTGGCTGCGGGTGATCGCCCCAATCGAGGGATCGCCCGCCGAGCAGGCAGGCATTCAACCTCAGGATTTGGTGCTGGCGATCGATGGCGTCGACACCCAAGATTTAACCCTAGATGAAGCGGCTGCCCGGATGCGAGGCCAGCGCGGCACCTCCGTGACGCTGCAATTGCGCCATGCCGAAGACCAGCCACAGCAGGTCTCTCTCACGCGAGACACGATTACCCTTAACCCCGTGGTAACGGCGCTCAAAACATCACCTACAGGGCAGCAAGTGGGCTATCTGCGTCTAAGTCAGTTCAACGGCAACGCGGCGGAGAAGGTAGCCGAGGCCATTCGTCAGCTGGCTGACCAGGGGGCTGAGGCCTACTTACTCGATCTGCGCAACAACCCCGGCGGCCTCCTTCAGGCTGGGATTGAAATCGCCCGCCTGTGGCTGCCCCAGGGCACCATTGTCTATACCGTCAATCGCCAGGGCATTCTCGACAGCTTTGAATCGTTTGGCCAGGCCATCACCGATGCGCCTTTGGTGGTGCTGGTGAACGAAGGTACGGCCAGCGCCAGCGAGATTTTGGCCGGGGCGCTGCAAGACAATGGCCGGGCCACCCTGGTGGGAGCGACCACCTTTGGCAAGGGGCTGATTCAGTCGCTGTTTGACCTGTCTGACGGAGCTGGGCTGGCGGTCACCGTCGCCAAGTACGAAACTCCTGCGCACCACGACATTAACAAGCTGGGCATTACCCCCGATCGCATGGTGGCCAGTGTGCCTCTGACCCGCGACACCGTGGCCACCGAGGCCGACCCCCAGTACCAGGCGGCCCTAGAGATGCTGAGCCAGGCAACGGTTGTGGCCAGTGCGTCTTGACCCCAGCCCCCAAGCCGGGATGCCCAAGGCCAGTCGCTCTTACCACGACCCCCTGCACGGGGCGATTACCCTCCATGTCAGCGATCGCGATGAGGCGCTGCTGACCCGGCTGATCGACACCCCTGCCTTTCAGCGGCTGCGGCGCATTCGCCAGCTTGGCCCGGCCAGTCTCACCTTTCACGGGGCCGAGAGTTCGCGTTTTACTCACTCTCTGGGGGTGATGGCGATCGCCCGACGGGCCTTTGACATGCTCCAGCGGCGCTACCCCGATCTCGCCCCCCACCGGGCCACGGTGCTGGGGGCGGCGCTGCTCCACGACATTGGCCATGGCCCCTTTAGCCACACCGCCGAAGAGGTGTTTGGCCTAGAGCATGAGCAGTGGACCAGGCGCATCATTCGCGAGCTGCCAGAAATTCACAATCTGCTAGAGAGCCATAGCCCAGGGTTGAGTGAGGCCATCGATCGGGTCTACACTCACGAGCACCCGGTGGCCCTGGTGTGGCAGTTGGTGAGCAGCCAACTCGACTGCGATCGCCTCGACTACCTGCTGCGCGACAGCTACTTCACCGGAGCCAGCTACGGCCAGCTCGATCTAGATCGCATTCTCATGGCCCTGCGCTACGAACCCGAGAGCGGGCAGCTGGTGGTGGCCCCCAAGGGTCTATCTGCGATCGAGCACTACCTGGTGGTGCGTCACTTTATGTATGTGCAGGTGTACAACCATCCCAAAAATATCTCCGTTACCTGGCTGCTAGAGCGGGCCGTTGAGCGGGCCAGGTCTGACCTGCACCTGGGCAAGCTGGAAGCCGACCCCACGGTGACCGCCTGGCTGCTGACCCCAGACCACCCTCTGGGTCTCGACACCTACCTGGCGGGCGACGACATTGTCTTTACCTATCACCTCCAGCGGTGGCGACACAGCCCTGACCCGCTGCTGGCCGACCTGTGCCGCCGCTACCTCGATCGCGACCTGCTCAAGACCCTAGAAGTTACACATTTATCTTCAGACCAACAGCAGCAGTTACTCGCGGCAGTACAAGCCCACCTAACCCAGCAGGGCTACAGCGGCGAACACTACAGCGGCCTGCGCCGCACCTGGAGCCGGGGCTACACCACCTATAACCAGGGCATCTGCGTCTACAGCGACAACGCCTTTGTCGATATCAAAGATCTCTCGCCGCTGGTGCAAACCCTCAGCCAGCCCTTTGAGCGCACCTGGCTGCTGTACCCCCGCGAGATTCACCCCTGGCTGCGTGCTTTGGGGGATATTTAGCCCACAAGCTCAGTGCAATGAGCTGCCGACCTGGCCCCCATTCGCGAGGCCTGCCTTTTAGCGGGGCCGCAACATGGGCGATCGGGGGAGCAGTTTAAATCGTTCTTCCGCCTTGCAGTACTCGCGTTCTGCCAATCTCAGTTTGGCTGCTCCGTTACAAAGTTTCATTTTGGAAAAGAGCACCCGGCGGCGGGGAGATATAGCTGTAATCGGCCCAGCATAGCCTTTAGGGTGAAACTAAAACGGCCCCCAATTTGCTAAGGTACCTACAGGTTAAGTCCTGGGATCTTCCCGAATCTGGGTTGTTGCAGCTCCCCCCGTCCTCCTATTGACAGGAACAAAGGGTTTGCCACCATAGGCGACAGTCCAGGGAAACCCGCTGTATATCTCTTTTTGTAGAATTCGGAGATTTGTCTTATCGCTAAGAAACAAAAAGCCATTGTCAACCGCGACATCAGAGACCCTGAGGTGCTACTGATCACTCAGACTGGCGAAAACCTGGGCGTCACCGACACCAGAGAAGCCCTGAGAATGGCCAAAGAGAGCAAGCTCGATTTGGTGGTTGTCTCCCCCAGCGAAGACGGCCCATCCGTAGCCAAAATTATGGACTACGGCAAGCTTCAGTACCAGCAGAACAAGCGCCAGAAGCAGACCTCTCGCCCCTCCGTTAAAGAGGTCAAATTTCGCCCTAACATTGGTGAATCTGACTACACCCTGCGCATCAACCGAGCTACTGAGTGGTTGAGTAAAGGGGATTCGGTCAAGTTTTTAGTGCGGCTGCGAGGGCGAGAACACCAGCACCGCGATCGCGCCACCGATCTGCTGAATCGGGTAGTAGAAGACCTAAATACCGCTGGCAAGGTGCAGTCCTTTGACCACCGCGCCCTCACCCTATTTTTGTCGCCATCGTAGCCTGTCGGCACAGCCTACTTAAAAAAAGCAGGGGTCGGTCGACTCCTGCTTTTGTGTTGAAGGACTGCTTCAATGGCTAAACCTAGTATTCCCAGGCCGTCTGCTCCCCTTGCACCGGGGGACGATCATCTTTAGCCACCTTGCGGCTATCCCCCCAAGGTACAAACTGGGCGATCGCAACCCGCCACCCCTCCGGCTACTTGCCACTCCAGTGAATCCCGCACTTTTCGTCCAGCCAAAACAGCCCGTTGAGCGCATAGCCCAGCAACCCGGCCATCAAAATCGATGCGTACATATCCTGCACATTCAGCACCTGCTGAGCATCGATAATTCGTTTGCCCAGCCCCGACTCGGGACCGATGAACATTTTCGCCACAATCACAATTACCAGGACGATGCTAATGCCGCTGCGCAGGTCAATAAAGGCCTGGGGCAGGCTCTCGCACTGGGGTGACGGCGGTTTGGCCTCGTCGCAGCAGAGCCCGCAGTTCCTTCTAGGTGAAACGGTTTGACCATGTAGGCGTCGGCCCCGGCACGAGCGGTGAGCATGAGCACGGGGGTGGTGAAGCCGCGATCGCGCATCCGCCGACACAGGCCCATGAGCTTGGACAGGGTGACATCCATCAAAACCAGAACGTGGGCGATCGCGCTGATCTGCTGCCACCCAACTTCGCCGTCGCTAAATGCATTCAAACGTTTGAACACTTTTAGGGTTTCTGAATAGCTTGCTCAGCGTAGCGAATAGCTATGAGGTGAGAAAAGGCGGGGCCGGGCAGTCGAGGGTGATCACCACCGCTCGCAGCAGACTCATCTCGGCGGGAGTAACGTTGTTGTCGGCCAAGGCCGTGTGGGCGCAGGCATCTACGATCGCCTGTTTGAGCTTGGGTGTGGCCTGCCCCAACCGACTCAGCCCAGTGGTCAAATCGGCAGGGGTGACGGCGGGCAGTTCGTTGGGGGACGGCTGCTTTTTGGCCCCCGGCAGCTGGGAGATCCCGAGTTTGAAGGCATAGAGAGCATCGTCAGGACGGCTGTGGCCGACCTTGGCCAGCAGGGCCAGCAGATTGAGGGCATCGCCCCAGAGCATATCGAGGCTATCGAGGCTATCGAGGGATTTGTTAGCTGGTGAAGCTAAGGGAGCCAGGCGTTTGTGCAGCACCAGGTAGAGGGTATACCCCGTCAGCAAGAGTCGGCCACCGGGCTGGCTGAGCACCTTGACCGTTTTCAAGAACTGCTCTCGGGGCGCTACCTCTAGCTGGCTCAGGGCCGGTACCAGCGCCTCCACCAACAGCAGATCTTGGCCCGGCTTGAGGTTGCTTAGGTATTGATAAAACTGCCCTACCTGGCTTTTGCAGTCGGCACCATAGGTTTTGGCCAGATACTCGATCTGCTGAGCTTGTAGGGCAGGCTTGGTGCGCACCAGCAGCGCAAAGACGACATCGCGGGCGGCGGTAGCGTCGTGGAGGGCCGCTTTGAGCACGGGGTGAAGCTCGGTGAGCAGCGATCGCACCTGGGTTAGCTGCTTGGCATCGGTGGTGCCCAGGGCCGTGAGAAACTGATCCGCTGATGGAGAAAGGCCTGAGGATGCCGCCGCAGCTCCCCGCAGAACCGTAGCAGTGCCTCCCTGGAACCCCATCACCAGACCATTTTCTTCACCCAAGGTGGTCGGGAAAGACTGGCCGCCCAGGGGCTCGCCCTCGGGAACGGACACCTGCCCCAGGCGGCGCAGCCGTTCGCCCAGGGGTGGGTGGGTGGCAAACCAGCCGCCCAAAAACGACAGGCTGCCGTTGGCCTCGCCAAAAAACAGGTGGCTGGCAGTTTCGGCCATGGGGGCAGTCACGGCAGAGCCTGCCGACAGCTGACCAATCTTGCGCAGCGCCCCAGCAATGCCGTTGGGGTTGCGGGTGTACTGCACCGCTGAGGCATCGGCCAAAAATTCTCGCTCGCGGGCGACAGCACTTTTGATCAGCCGCCCTCCCAGCAATCCCAGGTAGCCAATCACCACCATGGCCATGGCCGCCGCCAGAAGGGCAAATTCGCTCTTGTCGCTGTCCTTTGAGCGGCGGGCAGATCCGGGGTAGTAGGTCCAGCGCAAGATCACCCGCCCGGTAATGTAGATCAGCAACAGCCCGTGGATCACCCCAATCAGCTTGAGGTTGAGGCCCATGTCGCCGTTGAGAATGTGGCTAAACTCGTGGCCGATTACCCCTTGCAGCTCGTCGCGGTTGAGGGCATCTAGACAGCCACGGGTAACCCCAATCACGGCATCGTTGGCGGTATTCCCCGCCGCAAAGGCATTGATGCCAGGCTCGTCATCGAGCAAATAAATGGCAGGAATGGGGGTGCCCGAGGCCAGAGCCATTTCGCTGACCACGTTGATCAGCCGTTGTTCGTCGGGGTCGTCGGTGGTGGGGTCGAGCCGCCGCCCGCCTAGCCCCTGGGCAATGCTGTGGCCACCGTTGCTGAGCTGGGCCATTTTCGTCGCGCTGCCCACCGCCATAAAGCCCAGGGTGCCGCTGGCCACCCAAAACAGCAGGCCGGGTCGCCAGTATGTCCCCAGGCCGGGGTGTGAAACGGGCACAAAAAAGAGGGCAACGCCGTAGAAGGCGGCAATGATCAGGGCGATCGCGAGGCCAAACAGCAGCAGCAGCTTGGTGGTGTTGTGCCGGGCCTGATCTTGATGTTCAAAGAAATTCATGGCTAGCTAAAGCTCACCCGAGGCACCGCCTTCACCTCGGGGGCGCTCTCTTCGAGCAGCTGGGCAGGGGTGAAGTTAAAGCTGCCAGCAATCAGGTTGCCGGGAAACATTTCTCGCTGGGTGTTGTAGAGGGTAACAGCGTCGTTAAAGGCCTGACAGGCAAAGGCAATACGGTTCTCTGTAGAGCGCAGTTCTTCGATCAACTGGGCCATGTTTTGGTTGGCCTTGAGGTCGGGGTAGGCCTCGGAGAGGGCAAAAAACCGGCCCAGGGTGCTGTCGAGGGCACCTTCGGCCACTGCGAGCTGGGTCATGGCGCGGGGGTCGCCGGGGGACTGGGCGGCCTGGCGGCTGGCACTCATGGCGCTGTTGCGGGCGCTGATGACGGCGGCCAAGGTTTCTTTCTCGTGGGCCATGTAGCCCTTGACGCTCTCCACCAGGTTGGGAATCAGGTCGTAACGGCGGCGTAGCTGCACGTCGATCTGGGCGTAGGCGTTTTGGTAGCGGTTGCGCCCCGTCACCAGACGGTTGTAGAGATTGACCAAAATGACCGCTGCGATCAGCAGAATGGCCACCAGTAGGATTATGGCCCCCATGGGTGAAGTCCTCAAAAACAGCGTGAAACGGCAGGCAAACTAGGCTTGCAAGCCGTTGTATTACTGTTAGCGTGCCCAGGAGACTAGATCAGGAACCAGGGGGTTAAGAAATATCTCTGGTGGGGCTGTCGTCGAGGCAGGGGAGGTATCGATGTTTCCTGGTGGGCCTCACCCCCAGCCCCCCCCCGAGGAGAGGGGAGCCGGAAAAGCTCAAAGTCTCGCTCCCTGAAGGAGAGAGATTGAGAGTGAGGCCCACAACGCTAGCCCAGCGAGGGCGCACAGCGGTTGCAGTGCCGGGCTAGGGCTAGGGCAAAATCCGCTGCCGTTGCGCTGGAGGCAGCGTGGCCAACCCTCGATTTGCCGCACTGAGCACGGCCAGCAGCGAGGCGGTGACAATGCTGCCGTGAATGCCGACGCCGTGGATAGTGCCCTCTAGCCAGTCGGCGGCAATTTCGATCAGCGCGATCGCATCGGCATCACTGCCATGGCCGATTGCTTTCTCCTCATAGCTGTGTACCCGAATGCCCAGGTTCAGCGCCGCTACAAAGGCGTCAATAGGGCCGTTGCCCTGGCCTTCGCGGGTCAGCGTGTCGCCATCGCAGTCCAGGGTTGTGGAAATCGCCGAGGGGCTTTCGTCATCGCGCCAGTGGTGGCTGACGTATTTAAACGGCGCATTGGCCCGCAGATATTCCTGCTCAAACAGATCCCACAGCATGGGGGCGGTCATCTCCTTGCCAGTGGCATCCATCGCCCGCTGCACCACCTGGCTAAACTCAATCTGTAGGCGGCGGGGCAGGCTGAGGTTGTAGTCGCGCTCCAGCAAAAAGGCAATGCCGCCCTTGCCCGACTGGCTATTGACCCGCACCACCGACTCATAGGAGCGACCCAGATCCGCCGGGTCGAGGGGCAAGTAGGGCATATCCCAAAGGTCTTCAGGATTTCGGGCCGCAAAGCCCTTGCGAATGGCATCTTGATGGGAGCCGGAGAATGCGGTAAACACCAGGTCGCCCACGTAGGGGTGGCGGGGGTGAATGGGCAGTTGGGTGCAGTCTTCGACTATGCGGGCCACCTCGTTAATGCGCGAGAAATCTAGCCCTGGGTGAATGCCCTGGGTGTAGAGGTTGAGCGCCAGGGTGACAATATCGACATTGCCGGTGCGCTCGCCGTTGCCAAACAGGCAGCCCTCAACCCGATCGGCCCCGGCCATTTGGCCCAGCTCGGCGGCGGCG
Organism: Pseudanabaena sp. PCC 9330; assembly: GCF_055795045.1. NCBI lineage: Bacteria > Bacillati > Cyanobacteriota > Cyanophyceae > Pseudanabaenales > Pseudanabaenaceae > Pseudanabaena > Pseudanabaena sp. PCC 9330. The sequence continues at coordinate 84,366 of NZ_JAYFES010000078.1, forward strand.
ATCGCACAGCCCCGATCGTTGTGGTTGTGCACGCTCAAATCCACGCTGTCGCGGTAGGCCAGGTGGCGGTGCATCCACTCCACCTGGTCGGCAAACACGTTGGCGGTAGCGCTCTCCACCGTGGCGGGCAAGTTGATGATCGCTTTGCGATCGGGGGTCGGCTGCCACACGTCGAGAACGGCATTGCAGATATCGCGGGCAAACTCTAGCTCCGTCTGCGAAAACACCTCCGGCGAATATTGAAAGCGCCACTGGGTTTCGGGCCGTTCAGCGGCCAAATCGCGAATCAGGGTGGCGGCCTTCACCGCCAGGTCGATGGTGGCTGCTTTGTCGTTGCGAAACACCACCCGCCGGAAGACCGGAGCCGTGGCGTTGTAGACGTGGACGATCGCCCGCTTGGCTCCAGCTAACGACTCAAAGGTGCGGCGAATCAGGTCTTCCCTCGCCTGGGTCAAGACCTGAATTTCCACATCGTCGGGTATGCGATTTTCTTCGATCAACCGGCGCACAAAGTTAAAGTCGGTCTCTGAGGCTGACGGAAAGGCCACCTCAATTTCTTTAAATCCGATCGCCACCAGCAGCTCAAACATCCGCAGCTTTTGGTCTACAAACATCGGCTCAATCAGCGCCTGGTTGCCGTCGCGCAGGTCGGTGCTGAGCCAGATCGGGGGCTGGGTAATGGTCTGGCTGGGCCAGGTGCGGTCGGGCAATGCGATCGGCGCAAAGGGGCGGTACTTCTCAGCAGGGTTAGTCAACATGGGGGGTGTTTCTCAAAAATTTTCGCAACAATTGACAAATAGCAAGACTCAAAAGGCCATCCTCACCCCAGCCCAGGGGGGAATGGCACTCAAACTCCTAAGCCATAGTCAGGCTTGGGGCAACGCTGTGACCCAGGCCGTAAGGCTGTACCAGGGCCGGGAGCTTTACTCCAGTCAGAGTTTCTCTGCTGGACCTGGGCTTAATCTGTGCGAGGCATTTTGCCTCTATGTAAAAAAGTTAGTTGCGCCCAAGGCGCAGCAGCAGGCCCAGCCCCAGAAGCAGGCTGAAGAGAGGGGCTAAGGATAGCTGCAAATACAACATTGGAGAGGCCCAGTGCAAAAGAGCCCGGTGCAAAAACCTATAACACTCAAATATTATGCGCGATAAAAAATAGCGTCAAGCCGGGAGATAGCTAGCAGTGCAAAATATAGGGCGATCGCCCTCTTGGCGCTAGCTGGTTGATGTTCGCTGCGGTCTGGCCCACACTAGAGACTGGCCCACCCTAGCAATTGGCCCGGCAACGCCCTCCCATGACCCAGTTTGAACTCAACCTGGCCCACACCCCCGCCGCCCTCAGCATCGGTGGCTTGGTGGACTACATTAAAGCGGCCCTCGAAGATGACCCTACCCTGCGCCAGGTGTGGGTCGTGGGAGAAGTCTCTAGCGCCAACCCCCACGCCAAAGGATTATTTTTTACCCTAACTGATCCCGATACTGGGGCGGCTATGAACTGCGTGGTCTGGAAAAGTGCGCAGTTGCGCCTGACCGCGCAGCCCACAGTGGGCGACCAGGTGATCGCCTTGGGCTCGGTGAAGGTGTATCCGCAGCGCAGCAGCTACCAGCTGACCGTGGTGCAGGTGCTGCCCAGCGGCGACGGGCTGAAGGCGCTGCGCTACCGCCAACTGCGCCAGCGTCTGGCGGCTGAGGGGCTGTTTGACGATGAATACAAGCGCCCGCTGCCGGCCCTGCCCCAGACTATCGCGGTGGTGTCGTCGCCCCAGGCGGCGGCTTGGGGCGATATTCAGCGATCGCTCCGCCACCACCACCCCGGCCTCCACATCCTGTTTGCCCCGGCAACGGTGCAGGGTGACAGTGCCCCCGACTCGATCGTAGCGGCGATCGACCGCGTCGCTGCCGACGGTCGGGCCGAGGTGCTAATTCTCGCTCGGGGCGGTGGGGCTAGCGAAGACCTGGAGTGTTTTGACGATGAGCGGGTAGTGCGGGCGGTGGCTAACTGCCCCATACCGGTGGTGACGGGCATTGGCCACCAGCGCGACGAGTCTCTGGCCGATCTGGCGGCAGACTGGTGTGCCCACACGCCTACGGCAGCGGCGATCGCCGCCGTCCCTGCCCTAGCTGATCTCGTCGAGGCTCACCGGCAGCGGGCCGACCAGCTCAAAGCCCTGATGTCTGAGCACCTGTTGTATGCCGAGAACACTGTGCACCGCCTGGGCCAGCGCCTGCTGCGCATTCGCCTCGATCAGCGGGTTCAGCAGCAGCAGCAGCACCTGCAGCAGCTCAAGCGGCGTTTGACTCAAGGTGTACAGGTGGAGATGAGACAGGCCAGCGATCGCACCCAAGCCCTGCGCAGCCACCTGATGACCCTCGACCCCGATACTGTAGTCAGGCGAGGCTATGCCCTAGTGCGCAATGAGGCCGGTCAATTGGTTACCCAGGCCACTGCTGTTACCCCAGGCCAAGAACTGAGCATCCAGCTGGCTCAAGGGCGTCTGACGGTCTCGATTACCCAGATTCATCCACTGCCAGAATGAAGAATCACTCATTCACCTGCTTACCCATCGCTCTGTTCATCCATTTCACCCTTTCCTATGCCTAAAAAAGCCACCCCTACCGAAACTTGGAACTACGAAGCCACCGTCGCTACCGTCGAGGCCGTCATTGCCGATCTAGAGTCTGGCAATCTACCTCTGGCCTCGGTTCTAGAGCAGTTTGAGCAAGCCGTCCAAGCTTTGAACCAGTGCGAAACCTACCTGCAAGAAAAACAGCAGCAGGTAGACTTACTGATTGAGACTCTGGCAACAGATTAGTCTTTTCTACTAATACCTTGCTTAATACATTTATGCATCTTGGCGGAGTCTTGCCTTAGCGTTGTACTAAATCCTCCTTGGCTACCCCTGATTCAGCAGGGCAAACGGTTGTTTGCTCCTGCGGTTAGGCCTTTTGGGAATCGGGGCGACGTGACTCGGGCTTGGTGCTATAGCTATCCTTACCTTCCAGGTAAGGATAGCTATAGGCCTCGAAAATGACTCTGAGCAAACTCTGCGAAAATCAGAGTTTACGGTTTATCGATCGCCGAATCAGGCCCATCAGAACGCGTTTTTTAGGTCTAATTAAGTCGGTCAAAACAGGTGGCAGCGACTTTCAGCTCAGCTTTTTTACTTAGTTCTTTACATGGCGCATTCATTAGCTTAATGAATCGAATAAAACAAAGTTCCGATGATCGCCCCAAAATATGTTCAACTCGAGAACTATGGCTTTTCAACAACAGAAGTCGAGTTCTAGACTGGGATAAGGCTTATCATATCGATTCCTATATTTGTATTCCACATAGCAGAAGTTTGCAAAAGCAAGGGGTTAAGAGCTTTGTGATATTTCGCAAGGTTCGAGTTGCCTGATCCGATTATTTTCTTAAGAGAGCAGTGAGCAGTTCATTCTCCACTACAGAATAGCTAGGCTGGTATGCTATCTGTCCCTGTTTGAGTTCCGTTGTTTTGCGCGATAAATCAATGACCCTATCCCAACTGCCCCAAGCCCAAGGCCTTTACCATCCCCAGTACGAGCACGATGCCTGCGGTGTGGGCTTTATCGTGCATATGAAAGGCGCGCAGTCCCACAGCATTGTGCAGCAGGGGCTAACGATTTTGGTCAACCTATCCCACCGGGGGGCGGTGGGGGCCGAGGCGAATACCGGCGACGGGGCGGGCATTTTGCTGCAAATGCCCCACAAGTTTATGGCCAAGGTGGCGGCGGCAGAGGGCTTTGCCTTGCCCGCACCGGGGCAGTACGGGGTGGGGTTCTTTTTCTCATCGCCGGATGCGGGCGATCGCGCCAAGGGTCGCCGTCTGTTTGAGCGGGTGTGCGAAGAGGAGGGCCAGACCGTGCTGGGCTGGCGCGACGTGCCCACGGACAACACCTCCCTGGGCGATACGGCCAAGGCCAGCGAGCCGTTTATGCAGCAGGTGTTCATTGCGCGATCGCCCGATCTGGCCGACGAGCTGGCCTTTGAGCGCAAGCTGTACATCATTCGCAAGCGGGCTCACTCCGCCATCAACTCCACCGGGGTTGACCCCTACCTGTACGCCACTAGCCTCTCCTGCCGCACGGTGGTCTACAAGGGCATGCTGACGCCGGAGCAGGTGGGGCTGTACTTCCCCGACCTGGCCGACAGCGATATGGAAAGCGCCCTGGCCCTGGCGCACTCGCGCTTTAGCACCAACACCTTCCCCAGCTGGGAGCGGGCGCACCCCTACCGCTACGTGGCCCACAACGGCGAGATCAACACCCTGCGCGGCAACATCAACTGGATGTATGCCCGCCAGTCGATGTTTGAGTGCGACTTCTTTGGCGGCGATCTGGAGCGGGCTAAGCCACTGATCAATAAAGAGGGCAGCGACTCGGGAATTTTTGACAACACGTTGGAACTCATGACCCTGGCGGGCCGCTCGCTCCCCCACGCCATGATGATGATGGTGCCGGAGCCCTGGACGGCCCACGAGTCGATGAGCGCTGAGAAAAAAGCCTTTTACGAATACCACGCCTGTCTGATGGAGCCCTGGGATGGCCCAGCTGCGATCGCATTTACCGACGGCACCATGATGGGCGCGGTGCTCGACCGCAATGGCCTGCGTCCCTCCCGCTACACCGTCACCAAAGACGACCTGGTGATCATGGCCTCGGAAGCAGGTGTTCTCCCCATTGCCCCAGAGAACGTGGCCTACAAGGGCCGCCTGGAGCCGGGCCGTATGTTCCTGGTGAATATGGAGGAGGGCCGCATCGTTTCGGATGAGGAGATCAAGCACCAAATCGCTGCTGAACAACCCTACCGGGAATGGTTGGATCAGCACTTGGTGAAGCTGGGCGATCTGCCGGAGGCGGCAGACACCGTAGGGGTGAATGGCCATTTGCCCCTACCCAACCTCGCGCCCCTGCCGATCCTCCAAACCGCCTTTGGCTACACCTTCGAGGAACTGCGCCTGCTGCTCAAGCCCATGGCTGAGAGCGGCGTGGAAGCCGTGGGCGCAATGGGCACCGATACGCCGCTGCCCGTGCTATCCAACAAGCCGCGGCTGCTCTACGACTACTTTCACCAGCTGTTTGCCCAGGTGACGAATCCGCCCATTGACTCCATTCGTGAGGCGATTATCACCTCCGCCGACACCACCATCGGCAGCGAGCGCAACCTACTCAAGCCTGAGTCCGAGAGCTGTCGGCTGATCAACCTGAAAACGCCGATCATTACCAACGCAGAGCTGGCGAAGCTGAAGAACGCTGGCGAGAGCGGCTTTCCCTCGGTGACGCTGCCGATTGTGTTTAAAGCTGAGGAAGGTGAAGCGGGGCTAGAGGCGGCGCTGAACGGGATCTTTGCGGCAGCGGATGCGGCGATCGCCAACGGCACCAGCCTGATCATTCTCAGCGATCGCACCCTTGACGCCACCCACGCCCCCATTCCCGCTCTGCTGGCGGTGGCGGGCCTGCACCACCACCTGATTCGCAACGGCAGCCGCACTCGCGTCGGTCTGGTGCTGGAGTCGGGCGAACCCCGCGAAGTCCACCACTTCGCCACTCTAATCGGCTACGGCTGCGGCGCGATCAACCCCTACCTGGTGTTCGACACCTTCGCGGGCATGATCACTGACCAGCTCTTGCCGCCGATGGAGCTGGAGAAAGCCTGCCAGAACTTCATCAAAGCCGTCACCAAGGGGGTGATCAAAATCGCCTCCAAGATCGGCATTTCCACCATCCAGAGCTATCGCGGCGCGCAGATCTTTGAAGCCCTGGGCCTCAACCACACCGTTATCGACCAGTACTTCGCCTGGACGGCCTCCCGCATTCAGGGGGTGGGCCTCGACGTGCTGGCCGAAGAAGCCCTCAAGCGCCACCGCCACGCCTTCCCCGATCGCCCCGCCGAGCACGTCACCCTGGATGTGGGCGGCGACTATCAGTGGCGCAAGGAGGGCGAAGCTCACCTGCTCAGCCCCGAGGTGATTCACACCCTGCAAAAGGCGGTGAGAACGGGCGACTATGAGGCCTACAAGCGCTACGCTGCCATCGTCAACGAGCAGGACAAGCAGATGTTTCGCCTGCGCGACCTGCTTCAGTTTAAGCAGCGCGAGCCGATTCCCCTCGACGAGGTGGAGCCCGTAGAGGCCATCACCCGGCGGTTTAAGACCGGGGCAATGAGCTACGGGTCGATCTCTAAAGAGGCCCATGAAGCACTTGCGATCGCAATGAACCGCATTGGCGGCAAATCCAACACCGGCGAGGGCGGCGAAGACCCCGATCGCTACACCTGGACCAACGAAAAGGGCGACTCCAAAAACAGCGCCATCAAGCAGGTGGCCTCCGGCCGCTTCGGCGTCACCAGCCTCTACCTCTCCCAGGCCCAGGAGATTCAAATCAAAATGGCCCAGGGGGCCAAACCGGGCGAAGGCGGCCAGCTGCCGGGCCGCAAGGTCTACCCCTGGATTGCCAAGGTGCGCCACTCCACCCCCGGCGTCGGCCTGATTTCGCCGCCACCCCACCACGACATCTACTCCATTGAAGACCTGGCCGAGCTGATCCACGACCTCAAAAACGCCAACCGCGACGCCCGCGTCAACGTCAAACTGGTGTCGGAGGTGGGCGTCGGCACCATCGCCGCCGGGGTAGCCAAGGCCCACGCCGATGTCATCCTCATCGCCGGGTTCGACGGCGGCACCGGGGCCTCTCCCCAAACCTCGATCAAGCACGCCGGTCTACCCTGGGAGCTAGGGTTAGCTGAAACCCACCAAACCCTGGTGATGAATAACCTGCGCAGCCGCGTCGTGGTCGAAACCGACGGCCAAATGAAAACGGGCCGCGACGTGGTGATCGCCGCCCTGCTTGGGGCCGAAGAATTTGGCTTTGCCACCGCGCCCCTGGTCTCCCTCGGCTGCATCATGATGCGCGTCTGCCACATGAACACCTGCCCCGTGGGCGTCGCCACCCAAGACCCCGAACTGCGCAAGCACTTCATGGGCGACCCCGACCATGTGGTCAACTTCATGCAGTTCATTGCCCAGGAAATGCGCGAGTGGATGGCCCAACTCGGCTTCCGCTCCATTGATGACATGGTGGGCCGCACCGACGTGCTGGAGCCCAAGGCCGCCATCGACCACTGGAAGGCCAAGGGTCTCGATCTCTCCCCCATCCTCCACCAGCCGGAAGTGGGCCCCGAGGTGGGCCGCTACTGCCAGATGGCCCAGGATCACGGGCTGGAGAAATCCCTCGACATGACCACGCTGCTGAAGCTGTGCGCCCCCGCCATTGAGCGTGGCGAAAAGGTCACCGCCACCCTGCCCATCCACAACATCAATCGCGTCGTCGGCACCATTCTCGGCAACGAGATCACCAAGCGCCACTGGGAAGGGCTGCCCGACGACACCGTGCACCTGCACTTCCAGGGCAGCGCCGGGCAGAGCTTTGGGGCCTTTGTACCCAAAGGCGTCACCCTCGAACTCGAAGGCGAAGCCAACGACTACCTGGGCAAGGGCCTCAGCGGCGGCAAGCTGATTGTCTACCCGCCCAAGCAATCCACTTTTGTGCCTGCGGAGAACATCATCACCGGCAATGTGGCCTTCTACGGAGCTACCAGCGGCGAAGCCTACATTCGCGGCCTGGCCGGAGAACGCTTCTGCGTCCGCAACTCAGGGGTGACGGCGGTGGTGGAAGGCGTCGGCGACCACGCCTGCGAATACATGACCGGGGGCAAGGCGATCGTCCTGGGCCGCACCGGACGCAACTTCGCGGCGGGCATGAGCGGCGGCATCGCCTACGTGCTCGATGAGGCGGGCGACTTTGCCACCCGCTGCAACCGCGAAATGGTGGATCTAGAAACCCTGGCAGAACCGGAGGAAATCCGCGATCTGCAAGAGCTAATCCAGCGCCACGTGGGCTATACCGGCAGCGCTTTGGGCCAGCGCATCCTCGATAACTGGGATGCCATGGTGCCCAAGTTCGTCAAGGTCATGCCCCGCGACTACAAGCGCGTGCTGCAACACATCCAAAAAGCCCTCGCCGATGGCCTCACTGGCGACGATGCCCTGACGGCAGCGTTTGAAGAAAACGCCCGCGATGTCGCCCGCATCGGCGGCAGTTAGGCCACCTGTAGGGTGCATTCGCGCCAGCAATGCACCTTACAGAAATTTTCTTCAAAAGTATCCCTCAAACATGAAGAGTCAGTTGCGTGATTGCTTTCTACCCCCTATTGCAGAGCTTGATGAGGCAGCAACTCTACTTGATCAAGCTACTAATGAATTGATTAAGAATGACCTTGACCTCGCAAGAAAGCTTATCAAAGAAGCCGACATGCCAATTATTTGGGATCACATATCCAAAATAATTCGCAAAATCAACCCAGAAGTGCATCACCAAAGTAGGAAGCCATCAGCCACTTTAATTCCTAAAGAAGCCCAAGTCAAAATGCCTGGACTTGCATGTCAACGAACAATACATATTCGTGACGGGTGGCGTTGTCGTTATTGTGGTTGTCGCGTTATTTCTAAGGCTGCTCGAAAAGTTCTCATTGATTTCTTCCCAGTAGAGGCTCGTTGGGGAAGAACTAATTTGGAGAAGCATTGGGCGTTAGGCGCGTTAGCTGCATTCATAGATCATGTTGTTCCAAGGAGTTATGGTGGAAATAATGATCCAGAAAACCTTGTGACTGCTTGCACAGCGTGCAACGCTGGGAAATGGCATTGGACACTAGAAGAACTAGATTTATCAGATCCAAGAAATAAGGACCCTAAGGTAGATGGTTGGGATGGCCTAATGCGTCTTGTTACTCCAAGGCTGAAGATTCCTTAATCTGTCGAGGAATGCACCCATTACAATTTGGCGCATTCGTAAGGCAATGCATTCTACAAACTATCAGAACACAGAACAATGGAGACAAAAACTATTCAAATTCGAGTTAGCGCAGAAGTAGCCGAGCGATTTGAAGCTGCATCCGAAGAGGAGCAGCGAAAAATTGAGGCTCTGCTGAGCTTGCAGCTAGGGGACTTGACTCAACCTAAGCGATCGCTCGAAGAGGTCATGGATTCGATGAGTAACTACGCCCAGTCTCAAGGGCTAACGCCTGAAATTCTAGAATCCATTCTGAATGACGAGTAGCCGTTTTGTTCTGGACACAAACGTTCTGGTCAGTGCTGCCCTTTTTCGTCAGAGCAAGCCTGCCCAAGTCTTTAGAAAGGTTTTAGATACAGGCAATGTTCTGGTTTCAGTGGAAACTTTAGGGGAGCTAAGAAGTGTACTAAATCGAAAAAAGTTTGACCGCTATATTACTTTAGAAGACAAAAGAGACTTCTTAGCGGTCTTGGTGAGGCGATCATCTTTGATTGAACCTTCCTTGAGAATCACTGCTTGTCGAGACCCTAAAGATAATCAGATCTTAGAATTAGCAGTTAGCGGTCAGGCAGACTTTATCATCACAGGGGACAATGATTTATTAGTTCTTAATCCCTTTCAGAACATTCAAATTTTGACTCCAGATATTTGGCTACAGAATCATTAAGGACAACCACCATGGGAAAACCGACTGGCTTTATGGAATACCTGCGGGAAGTGGCGCAAGAGGTCGCCCCCGCCGATCGCATTCGCAACTGGGACGAGTTTCACCTCCACATGCCGGAGGACAACCTCCGCACCCAAGGCGCGCGCTGCATGGACTGCGGCACCCCCTTCTGCCACACCGGCATGACCATCAGCGGCATGGCCAGCGGCTGCCCAATCAACAACCTAATCCCCGAATGGAACGACCTGGTTTACCGGGGCCTGTGGGAAGAAGCCCTCGATCGCCTGCACAAGACCAACAACTTCCCCGAGTTCACCGGGCGCGTTTGCCCTGCCCCCTGCGAGGGTTCCTGTGTGCTGGGCATCACCAGCCCCCCGGTGACGATTAAAAACATTGAGTACTCTATCGCTGAAAAGGGCTGGGAGTCGGGCTGGATTACCCCCTCCCCTCCTCAGCAGCGCACCGGCAAAAAGGTGGCGGTGATTGGCTCTGGCCCCGCTGGCCTGGCCGCCGCCGCCCAGCTCAACTCGGCGGGCCACTGGGTGACGGTGTACGAACGGGCCGATCGCCCCGGTGGGCTGCTGATGTACGGCATCCCTAACATGAAGCTGGATAAGAAAGAGGTGGTGCAGCGCAGGCTGGATGTGCTGGAGGCTGAGGGCGTCATCTTTGTGTGCAACACCGAGGTGGGCAAAGACATTTCTGCCGAAAACCTGCTGAAGGAGTTCGATTCTGTCGTGCTCTGCACCGGCTCCACCAAGCCCCGCGACCTGCCCATTGAAGGCCGCGACCTGAAGGGCATCCACTTTGCCATGGAGTTTCTCACCGCCAACACCCAGGCGCTGCTGGATGGCTACCCCGGCAACGACTACATCTCGGCAGCGGGCAAAGATGTGGTGATCATCGGCGGCGGCGACACGGGCACCGACTGCGTGGGCACCTCCATTCGCCACGGTTGCACCAGCGTCACCCAGGTGGAGATCATGCCCCAGCCGCCGGAGACGCGATCAGCCGCCAACCCCTGGCCCGAGTGGCCCAAGGTCTACAAGATGGACTACGGCCAGGAAGAAGCCGCCGCCCTATTTGGCGACGACCCCCGCGCCTACCTGACCACCGCCACCAAGTTTGAAGGCGATGAGCAGGGCAACGTGAAGGCCGTCCACACCGTGCAGATTCAGTGGGGTAAAGACGAGAATGGCCGCTTTGTGCCGCAGAACGTACCCGGCACCGAGAAGGTGATCCCGGCCCATTTGGTGCTGCTGGCCATGGGCTTCCTTGGCCCCGAGCAGCCGTTGATCGATGCTTTGGGCCTAGAAAAAGATGGCCGCAGCAATGTGAAGGCCGAGCACGAGCAGTACACTACTTCGATTCCCGGCGTGTTTGCGGCGGGGGATTGTCGCCGGGGCCAGAGCCTGGTGGTGTGGGCCATCAACGAAGGGCGCGGGGCGGCGCGGGAGTGCGATCGCTACCTGATGGGCACCACCGAACTGCCCTAACGCGCTCGTTTAGAAACCGGGTTTCTTGCCCCAAAGGCTAGAATTAGCTTTCAATAAGGATCAACAGAAACCCGGTTTCTCGCTGCTTATAAACAATACATCCAAGACTGACTGGGCCAGAATTGACGAAATGGCAGATGACGACATCGACACGTCAGACATTTCGCCGCTTGATAAAGCATTTTTTGTAAAAGCAAAGCTACAAATGCCTCAACAACGCCCGAAAGAACCATTCAAGCTGACTGCCTGACACATCTTTATGCGGCCTCCCAAGGCGGTAGTTGGCAGCGCAAGGACTGGATTCTAGAGAACCAGATGCGGTCATAATATCGGG
>NZ_JAYFES010000079.1:0-23995 GCF_055795045.1 Pseudanabaena sp. PCC 9330
GCACCATGGCGTTCAACCTGAACGGGTTCAACTTCAACCAGTCGATCCTTGACTCTCAGGGTCGTGTGATTGGCACCTGGGCTGACGTGATCAACCGTGCCAACCTGGGTATGGAAGTGATGCACGAGCGCAATGCTCACAACTTCCCCCTCGACCTAGCCACGGCCGAGGCTCCTGAAATCATCGGCTAGTCTTGATTGACTACTCCATTGATTGATTAGAAAAAAAGCGCCCTCCTTGCGGAGAGCGCTTTTTTGTTCTGCTAGGCGCTGCTACGCGGAAGGCGACACATCGTCCATTGCGTTTCTGCGTCTCCGTGCTGGCGACGCAGAGCTTTGGCTGTAGCTACAGCCAAAGCTTGGGAGTTGACAACATACTCATACTGAGTGAGCGTTGCCCTCAAGCGGTTGCGATCGCGGCAGGCGAACCGTAAAGGTCGTGTCTATCTCTGTCGTAGAGGTGACCTCTACCATGCCCCCGTGGGCGACAACAATCTCACGCACGCTGCGGATAGGCAAGGCAAAACCCTTCCAAGACATTGGTTAGTGGGTTAAAGGATAGAGAAAAAGGACATCAAGGCTCCATTGTTAGGATCTAAGGGAGCAGGACACATGACAATCGAGATGACTTGTCCAACGCGTGGGGCTCAGGCCAGGCTCAACGGCCGATCGCTGATTCAACGGTTAAGGGGGAGCGATCGCACCACATTACATGGGCGCACAATAAAAAAGTCTCTATTATCGAACGCCTGTACCGTAGGCCATAACTTCGACCGCAACTATTCCCTGGCCGCTGTTACTGCTGAGTTCAGCGGTTTGAATACGCACGTTGACCACACGTTCAGCTCCCCAGGCGAGGGCGGCTTCTTCCATGCGCAAAAGAGCCTCACGACGACCTCGCTCAAGCAGGCTTTCATAGACTTCGATACGCCCGCCAAACAGATTTGCTACCCCAGCAATAAACGTTTTGAAAAAATCTGAAGAGATCACCACGCTACCCACAAAAAGCTGCGCCTGGTGAGCATTGGGCCATTGGGTCTTAGCCCCAGCAACGCTGAGCACCAAACCATGGATCGCCTGCTCTCGCTGCTGCAGAGAGCGAAAATGCTGTTTCTCAGCGCGAGTACCGAAGAAATAGCCTACGCCCAACAACAGGGCAAAAATAATCAGTCCATCCATGGCTATTCTGCCCGTACGGCAGTGCCGTAGGCGAAGATTTCGGCTGCTCCCTGGGCCAGCGAGGATGTCGCAAAGCGAACGTTGACGATGGCGTTAGCCCCTTGCTTTTGAGCATCTTGCACCATGCGCTGGGTGGCTTCCTGACGCGCCTCCTGGAGCAGCTCGGTGTAGCCTTTGAGCTCGCCGCCGACGATATTTTTGAGGCCAGCGGCAATATCGCGGCCGATGTGCTTGGCGCGTACCGAGCTACCCTGCACTAGGCCCAGATGTTGTGTAATGGTTTTACCTGGAATCGTTTCAATGTTGGTCAAGATGATGTTTGGTGCAGTGGGGCGTGGTTGAACAGTCATTACAGGTGGCCTAAGGCCCGATAGAACAACCACAAACCTAGCTTTTGGCAGTATTGCCGTCGATAGTTTCTAACGGTTTGCCCACCATTAGTCGCAAACCGTTACAGATAACGCCACTACCGCAGCCACATCTATCGGAGTACATGAACGCAAAAACCAGCCGCTACAGATCAAGCAACGGCTGGGACTTGGGTAATACTAAATCCTCCTTGGCTACCCCCGATTCAGCAGGGCAAACGGTTGTTTGCCCCTACAGTTCGGCCTTTTGGGAATCGAGGTTATGGGACTCGGATTTGGCATAAAGGGATAGTTGCCATCGACTACCAGATTCTCTCAGGCAACATGACTAACCTAGACCGGGCGACCGGGATCAAGGTGGTCTAGCGCTTTGAGCACGGCAGCCACATCCATAGAGAGATATTCGCCCAGACGGAGAATGTCGTCAACCTGGGCGCGGCTATCTTGGCCGAGGGGAGTACGGGACACTGCCGCCTGCTTGAGCAGGGCAAACACCTGGCGATTGAGGTGCTGGTAGTACAGCTCTTGGGGCCGCTCTAGCGAAAGGCCCAGGTTGAGCTGCTGACCCAGGTTGACCAGTCGCCCTAGCCAGTCCACATCGGCAGCGAGAGACTCGGTCGGAGCCTGGTTGAGAATTTGCCAGACCGATCGCCCAATTAACCGCTCCAGCATGGGTTTGGCCGCTGCTAGGGAAAGCGCGGCATTGCAGGTGCGGGCCTCAGTGGCGATCGCCTCCAGTTCATTCAAATAGTCGCTCCCCTGGCACAGGGGGCTGGCGGTGGGGTCGCTGGTCTCGCGTTCGAGGGCTTGCAGCACTTCCATCGCCCGGTGGCTAAGAGCAATATCTGCGGCCACTTGCAGCTCCTTGGGCACAGGCAGGCCATCGCGGTGGAAGGCGCACAGCACGCCGTAGTTGTCGCGGTAGACCTGGGCGTAGAGCTGGTCGAGGCGCAGCAGGGTGTCTTGGGAGAGCAGGCCCATCATGCGGTGGCGCTCTTCGGCAAACAGATCTTGCAGGCCGTAGGTGTGGGGGCCAAAGGCGCTGTTGATAGCGAGAATGACCTGGGCGGCGCTGGCCGCACTCAGGCTTTCAAACACCGCCGCTTTGGCCTGGGTGTAGTCGAGGCGCGATCGCATTGCGGTAATGCCGCAGTGAAAATCCCAGCCGCCCAGGTGTACCACGGCAAAGGCGAGGCTGAGGCTCTCTCGGGTGATGGTGGAGGTGATTTCGACCAGGCCCACAGCCAGGGAAATCGGCCCCAGACGCTGGCGGCGGTAGTCGTGCTGCTCAACGCTGTAGCAGTAGACCGTCTGCTCGCGGTGGTAGTCGGTGAACAGCGACCCCATGGCGTAGTGGGCCACCACCTGTTCTATGGAAATGCGGGAGGGTCTGACGAGAGACTCGTAAACCCCGGTGCCGGTGACGAATTCTTCCACATTGCTGGGGGCATGGCCCAGGCGCTTGACAAACTCCTGCTCTAGGGCGATCCCCGAGACTTCGCCGGCTAGCTCCATGGCGCGGGCGGCGTAGCGCAAAATCTGGGTGCCCTCGGGGCGCGAAATCTCTTCAAAGAACCAGCCGCAGCTGGTGTACATAAACAGGGCATGGCGCTGCATTTCGAGCAGTTGGAGAGCGGTGACTCGCTCGATCGCCGACAGCTTGTGGGTTTGATGGGTGGCAAAGAAGGCGTCGAGGCTCTCAGGGCTGCGATCGCCCATCACGGCTACATAGGCATTGCGCGCCGCCCAGGGATCGCGCAGCAAGTCAGAGCCATACTCTTCATAGACGGCAACGAGCTGATCGCGCAGCCAGTCGAGGGTGTCGCGCAGGGGGCGTCGCCACTGCTGGTGCCATGCCCCACCGCCGCCACAGCCACAGTCATCTTGCCAGCGATCGACGCCGTGGGAGCAGCTCCAGGCGGTGACGGGCTTCAGCTCAGCCTCCCAGGTGGGTGGGTGGGTGGCCAGGTAGTGGGCGTAGTTGGTCACCGTCCAGCCCTGACGGGGAAATTCTTCGGTGAGGGCGTAGGCGAGGGCTTTTTCGGCTCCGCCTCGGTGGTGGCCAAAGGTTTCGCCATCGGTGGCCACCGAGATCAGCTGAAAAGGCCGGTGATCGCCATGGATGGCATGGCCGATGCGCCCGGCAAAGTGCTGGGACGAGCTCAGCACATCGTTAAAGCCCATGTCGCGGGAGATCGGGCCGTCGTAGAAGAAAATATCGATGTAGCGGCTGGGGTCGGGGCTGCCGTCGGCGTGCTTGAGAAAGCAGCGGTAGGGGCGGCTGGGGTCGATCTGGCCACCGCCGACCTCTTGCCAAGTGTCGCGCTCGCCGTTGTAGCTGACCAGGGGGCGGCAGCGCTGCACTTGGGAGGGGGCGAGAATGGTGAACGTGATCCCCTCGGCGTGAAGCACATCGAGAGTGGGGTAGTCGATCGCGGTTTCGGCTAGCCAAATGCCCTCTGGGCTACGGCCAAAGCGGCGGCGAAAGTCTTCGATGCCCCAGCGCACCTGGGTGACCTGGTCGCGAGGGTTGGCCAGGGGCAAAATGATGTGGTTGTAGACCTGGGCGATCGCATTGCCGTGGCCGCTCAGCCGGGCACAGCTGTTGCGATCGGCGTCGATGATGCGCTGGTAGGTCTCCAGGTCATGGCGCTCCATCCAGCTCATTAGGGTGGGGCCAATGTTAAAGCTGATGTACTCAAAGGTGTTGACGATACGGACGACCTCGCCGCGATCGTTGAGAATGCGGGCGTAGGCGTTAGGCCGGTAGCACTCGTGGTGAATGCGCTCATTCCAGTTGTGGAAGGGGGCGGCGCTGGGCTGCTTCTCAATCGCATCGAGATAAGGGTTTTCGCGGGGCGGCTGGTAAAAGTGGCCGTGCACGCAGACAAAAACCCCTGTGCTAACGGCGGGGATCAGCCCATCATTGGGGCGATCGTAGGATGCCTGGGCCGCAGAATTGGTCTGCAACGCAGATTGCTGGAGAGAGTCAGCCATAGGAATTCAAAAAACGTGGGTGAGGGATGGTCTACCAGGACGGTCAGCCGACGAACTGCATCTGGGTGTTGATCGGGTTTTAAGGCAAGACTTAGAGCCGGGGATCATTGCCCAGTGGGCAATGTGGCGAGTAGAGCGATTTTTAGAAGTCAACCATTGGGCCGTAATCTGCGCCGTAAATTGTCACGACATCCGGGAGATTCGGTAGAGGCAACGCTGAAAGGTGGGGCAAATACCTGAACGAGTGCGTTGCTACCGCAGTGGGGTGACTTTGCTGATTTTACCCTTTTTTAAAAAATCAGTCTGAAAATCTGGGTTGGTGCTTAACCTCCGTTGATGTTTCGCAACAGCCCCTACACAAAATCACCGTGTAGAACCTCAGTGAAAACTACCTGACTACCAAAATAAAGTTCATCCCAGCCATATCCCATCCATCCCAGGTTTAATTCTCTAACCGTGAGGGGTTACCACCAGTTGCTTGGGACGAGGTGTGTATGGGCGTGGTCAGAGGCCGCCATGGTAGACGAGACCAAGTCGCTCACCTGGGGCAGTTAGACGATCGGCGTCACCGTAGGCAGGGCTGCCAAAATGGCGTTGACATGATCGGCATAGGCGGCCTCTGCTAGGGCGGGGGTGCTGTCTTCTAGCTCTACCGATTGCCCCACGTCTACCCAAGAGCGGCAACCGCTGTAGCCCTGGTGGCGAGGCAGCACCACGGGCGACTCTAGGCGATAGGCCCGCAGCAGCAGCCCGTAGAGGGGGCGATCGGGCTGCCAGCCTAGACGCTCCTGCACAAATTGCTCATTCCAAACCAGATAGGGGAGCAGCGCCGCCAGATCTGACTCTGCGGTGAGCGGCAGGGTGTGGGTAATGGTGGCCCAACCGGTCAAACAGACCTGGTCGGAGTCTGGCATGGCCCCCTCCGCCACAAGCGGGTGAAAAGATGCCTGGAGCAGCGAGAGTTTTTGATGCTCTAGGGTGGGTAGCAGCAGCATGTGCCGCGCCTTCAGAGAAAATTTCCCCTTGGATTCGCGAATACCACCCTTGCGCAGCAGCAAAATGGTTTCCCCTTGCAGCAGGGCAGTAACGGCAACCTGCCATTCCTTCAAAACCCACGACACCACAGTCATGGCCGTCTCTCCGCTTGAGCACAGTGTCTTATCTAGCATGTCTAGCACAGCTCAAGGGTATGGCTCAAGGCTGAAAAGCTGAAAAGCTGACTAGTATTGATATAGGGGTCATTACCAATGCTTTAGCCCTATGGTCAATGCTGTTTCCACCGCTGTTCCTGACGATGCGCTTGAGCTGCCCCCTGAGGAGGTGCAGCTTAGCCTGCCGGTAGAAGACCCGCCCCCAGAGCCTGCCAGCATACCGGCAGAAACGCTGGCGTTGGCAGCTCAGGATGTGCGCATGGTGCTGCGAGAGCAGAGTGAGCAGGGCCAGATCTTGACCACGAAGCTGAATATTCTGTTTGTGGCCAATGGAGCCCTGCTCACCAGCCTCAGTATTTCGCGGCTGCTGGTCAGTGGCACTGCATTTAGCCTGGCAGAGATTGTGGGCTTTTTGGCCAGTTTTTCGCTACTGATGGGGGCGTTTTTGCCGCGCCAAGTGGCGGTTACCCCCAATCTAGAAGACCGTAATTTTTTAGAAACTTACCTGGCCCTGTCTGAGCAAGATTATCAACTGCAAATGCTGGTCAACCTATCTGAAACCTACAATGCCAACAAGCAGCGCCTCGAAGATACTTCCCAAAGCCTAAAATATGCGGCCTACACCATCTGGGGCACAACTGTTATCATGCTGGTACATATTCTGGTAATTTACGTGGCTAGCGGGTCATCGTCTGGCATGGTTTAGACCTGGCCAAGAGGGTGACTCTAACGTTTTCTACCGCAGGCAGCGGGCACCAGTATGAGTGATGTAAATCAAGAAACAACTCTGGAGCGGCGGGTGGCGCTGCCCGAGCCAGATGTGAGCAACATCACGGTGCTCACCGAGAGTTTGCCCAATGAGCCGGTGCTGCCCTGGCACCATTTTGACTCTCCGTGGCTGGAGCGAGACACCGCCCCTAAGGTAGAAGAAGAAGCTCTCCAAGCCGATGATCTAGAGGCTGAAACCGGTGAGCAACTCACCCTAGAGCTAGAGCTGCAAGTCGAAGCATTAGCGGAATATTCCCAGGCGATCGCCGCCGCCGAACCAGCTATACATGATGTGGCCGCTGCCAAGCCAGCCGCTTAGGCACCACTACGCCTTTTGGGAAATCGGAACAATTCTGGCGACAAAAATCCCCAAGCTTTTTGCGCCATCCTAAGGGCGCAGGCCCTGCGCCCTTACAAGGGGTCTCTTCTTTTTCAGAAATCTCCTCAGGGCCTAATCCGCTTCAGAGAACTATTGCGCTGAAAACTATTGCATTGAGGGCATCCAGGTGCCATGAAAGCTAGGGGGCACCACACTGGGTAGCTCCAGGCGGCAGATCGGGCCTTGCTCTAGGTCGTGGCCACCATAGACCCAAACCTCGCTGCGATGGTGGTGACCGTCGTAGACCACGGTGAGCACCCAGGGTTGCTCAGGGTTGGCCGCATTTTCGACCGGGATGGGCTCGGAGGGGTAGCGGCCTTGGCCAGCGTCGGCGACAGTGAGGCCAGTTTTGGCGTCAAAGCGGGCGATCGCACCAAACAATTCTCCCGCTGGCGTTTCGGCGGTGGCGTGCACGTTCAAAAAGCTCACGGCTTCAGCGTCTTGGCCGAGGGCCACCGGAAACTCGCAGTGTCGCTCAATCAAACAGTGCTGGTCAAGAATTTTGGCCGTTTTAGGATCGAGGCGATATTGCCAGAGCTGGGCATCGGCGGGGGTGGTGATGCGGCCCGACGCCACTTCTTTGAGGTACTGGTTGGTGGCAAAGTCGGGGTAGCGCACCACGTCAAACACAACGGTGCCGTCGAAGTCGAGATAGCCATGGCCAAAGTGCCACTGGTACCAGGGGTCTACGGCTTCTAGGGCGATCGCCTCCAGACTGTCAGCATCGACCACAATGATCTGGGTGCCCTGCTGGGGCTGCCACTGCAAAGCATCGCTGAAGCTAGACAGCCCAAACAGCGCCGGCAGCGGGCTCAGGCGCACGGGCGATACGCAAAACACCAGGTAGCGATCGGCCACCACAAAGTCGTGAATCAGCGGAATCCCCGACAGGGGAATGGTGCCGGTCTGCTCTAGGGCACCGGCCGCACTACAGCGGTAGAGCTTGAGCGTGGCATTGCCGCCAGGGATGAGACCAAAGCTAAAGATTTCCCCGGTGCGGGGGTGGCGCTTAGAGTGGGCGGCCACGGTATCGCTGGCATTTAACTCCTGGAGGTTGTCTAGGCCGTGGGTCTCTAGGGTTTCGAGGTCGAGGCTGTGGGGCAGGCCACCATCCCATAGGGCTAGGAGGCGATCGGGCAGAGCCAGCACCGAGGTATTGGCGGCATTTTTGAGCTGGGCCTGCCAGCGCTGCCAGATTGGGCCAGGGGCGAGGCTGCCGTAGCCGCCATAGATCAACCGGTCGGCCTCTTCTTCGTCGACAAACCCGGCAGAGCGCACGTAGCGGTAGGTGCCCGTGGCGCGATCGCCATCAAAATGTACCCGCAGTACGGCCCCGTCGCCATCAAACCAGTGGCTGACTCGGGTGCCGCCGCGCTCTAGGCGGGCAGGGCCGTTGCGGTAGAGGGTGCCGCGCAGATCGGCGGGCAGATGGCCCGACAAAACGGTGAGCGGGGTAGCGGCAAATTCTTGGGGAGGAGTAGCGATCGCCGCCGCCCATAGCTTGTCTATGGGTGCGGCGGCGGGTTTCGCTGGGGTTGGTGCCAAAGGGGCCATAGGGTGGGAGCAGTGGGAAGAGGACTTCATCTATTGTGACCCATCCCACTGCTCCCACCCAGGTTCTTTGCTGGCAGGGTGGTGGTTAGGCAGCCG
Organism: Pseudanabaena sp. PCC 9330; assembly: GCF_055795045.1. Classification (NCBI taxonomy): domain Bacteria; kingdom Bacillati; phylum Cyanobacteriota; class Cyanophyceae; order Pseudanabaenales; family Pseudanabaenaceae; genus Pseudanabaena; species Pseudanabaena sp. PCC 9330. Next base: position 8,492 of record NZ_JAYFES010000079.1, read on the forward strand.
TGACTTTGTGGCCAGCCGCTGTGATCAACTGCTTAAAGGTTTCTGCCGAGGCCTCGGAGTCAATGGTGACAGTTTTTGCCTGGGGATTGACGTCAACATGGGCCTTGGGTTCAGAGGTTAAAATCAGCTCTTTAAGCGACTGCGCCGATTTTTGATCGCCTAAGGTTGGCACCTGAAATTTCAGTGACATACAACGTTCTCCCAGTTTTATACCCCTTTACTTTAGGTAGCGCCCAGTGGTGCTGTCGTCTGTAGAAGGGCTTATTCTGGCCAGAAACCGCGATCGCAGTCTTGCCGCCGACCCCGCGCACAATCATGCTGCTGATTGGCACCAGGCTATTGCGTTGATCGCACTGACGCTACCCGCGCAGGCCAACCCGTCTGAGACCTCTGCTTCGCCAAGCCAGGATCTGGCTTGGCAACAGGCGATCGCGGGTCTCCAACCCCAAAACAACGATTTCTTTGATCGGGGGCGGGCGCGTTTTGAGGCCGAAGTCGAGCGCTTGCTTCAGGAACAGGATGATTTTGAACCACCATTGCTGATGATCGATGCATCGATCTTGGCTGAACCCGAAGCTATCGAACACCCTGAAAGTCAGCCAGCGCCCTCAGGCCAAGGGTTTAACTCAGTACCGGCGGCAACTCTTCGCCCTTGTAGTCGCGGGTCGGCACCGGAAAGCCGCAGGAGGTGCCGTCCTGGTGAACCACCTCATCCTCCCAGGGCAGACGGTAGCGCTCTTTGACCATGTCTTTCATGTAGGTGTAGGGGCAGTCTTGGGCACCGCCTTTGACCGCCACATAGCCGCGATGGCCAAACTGGTAGATGTTGTTCTCCACGCCCCAGTGAATGCGGGCCTCGCGCACCAGGTCGGGGCGCACCTCGGCGGTGATAATCTCGTCGGGGCGGTGACTGCCCATAACGATGGGCGTGCCGTCAAAGTTGACAATCATGCCCTCGCCCATGGAGTCGAAGCTGCCGTCGCTGCCGCACATGCACACCGAGGCCGTCACCATCAGGTTGCAAAAGGCGTTGGCCTGGTTGGTGATCTGCCACGAGTGGCGAATGGGGGCGGTGTAGCCCGCCGTGCGAATCATGATCTCGGCTCCTTTGTAGGCGCATTCGCGGGCCATTTCGGGGAACATGCCGTCGTGGCAGATGATCAGCGCCAGTTTGCTGCCGTTGGGGCCATCGCAAACGGGAATACCCACGTTTCCGGGTTCCCAGGGCTCGACCGGAATCCAGGGGTGGAGCTTGCGGTAGTAGAGCGTAATTTCGCCCTGGTTATTGATAATTAGGCCGCTGTTGTAGGGGTAGCCCTCGGGGTTGTACTCCATGATCGAGAAGCAGCCCCAGATGTCGTTGTCGATACAGGCCTGGCGAAAGGCGGCGACCTCGGGGCCATCGAGGCTGCACATGATGGCGGGGTTGGTGTCCATCGACAGCCCGTGGAGCGAATATTCGGGGAACACCACCAGATCCATCGTGGGCATATTGCGGCGGGCTTTGGCGACCATTTCGCAAATGCGCTGGGTCTGGGCGGCGAGGTCGTCGGGGGTGACGACGTTGGGTAACTGGAGCTGCACCATCCCCAGCACCACACCGTTGGGCGATTTATTTAAGCCACCAAGTCCGCTCATAATTCTCTCTCTCTGGAACAACCTGACTCGAAAGTCGTGTAGCACTATAGGGCGATCGCGCCAGGGTAATAGTGTTTGATATTACGCAATGACGGCCTCTCTATTAACTATCCCACCAGCCACTGCCAGCCCCAGAAGGTGGCCATGCCGCCCGCGATGGTGAGCAGCAGGTTTTGGTAACCGAGGGCCAGGGCGACAGCGGCGATCGCCCCCACCAGCCTTGCATTTCCCCACCCCAGCCACAGTGTCTCACCATCGGGAAAGACCACCGCAGGCACCACGATCGCCGTCAGCACTACCGGAGGCACATAGCCCAGCGCCCGCACCAGGGTTGACGACAGCTGAATGCGCCCGCTAAAAGCCAGCAGTACGTAGCGGATTGAGAATGTCACCAGGGCCATGGCGGCGACGAGAAGCCAGTCATTCATAGGGATATTTGGGGTGAGGGGTTGCCGAGCACAGGGATGAATCAAGCATCAATGTTCTTCGCAGGGGCGCACAGCGGTGCGCCCGTACCGGTCATTTCGCCCGTGGGGGGCAGGTTTCGAGCCAGTAGCCGGTAGTAACGCCTGCGATCGCCGCCACCATTAGCCCCAGTTTATGGGGCAACCCATTGGCTAGGACGGCGACAATTCCAGCGATCAGAATTGCCCCCACCATCGGCTTGGTCGTAGCGTAGGGCACGATCATGCCAATGAAGGTCGCCACCATAGCAAAATCTAGCCCCCAGGCCGCTGCGTTGGGGATCAGCTGGCCCACCGTCAGCCCCAGCCAGGTGCAAAAAATCCAGTTGAGGTACATGGCGACCCCAGCCCCCAGGTAGTACCAGTGCTTGTGGGGGCTGGGGTCGGGCTGCACGTAGCGGCGAATGGCGACGGCAAAGGCTTCATCGGTCAAAAAAAAGCCAATCACCACCTTCCACCGCTGGGAGGCCCCCTGCACGTAGGGCAGCAGGCTGGCCGCATAGAGCATGTGGCGCAGGTTAACCACCACCGTAGTCAGCACGATCAGGGGCAGGGTGCTACCCGCCGCCAGCAGCCCCAGGGCAATAAACTGCGACGACCCGGCAAACACAAAGGCCGACATGCCAATGGTGGCCCCAAACGACAGGCCGCTACCCTGAGCCAGGGTGCCAAAAATAATCCCAAAGGGAATCGCCCCCACAATTAGAGGAATAATGTCGCGCGCTCCCGCGATCGCCTCTTGCCGGAGCGATCGCACCGCAAAGTCTGACGCTGTAGCCAAAAGAAATCTCCGAAAAGCAGGATGACACCTTCCATTTTGGGTTAGAAGGTAGAAGAGGTATCACGGCTTTTGACTATGGCAGACGCTCCCCAGCAAATTTGTATTCTCGGCGGCGGCTTTGGCGGCCTCTACACCGCCCTGCGCCTCAGTCAGCTGCCGTGGGAAGGTACGCCACCGACGATTACCCTGGTCGACCACCGCGATCGCTTCCTGTTTCTGCCGCTGCTCTACGAGCTGGTCACCGACGAACTGCAAACCTGGGAAGTGGCTCCCCCCTACATCGAGCTGCTGGCGGGCACTCCTGTCCAGTTTCGCCAGGCCGAGGTCACCGGCATTGACCTCGACCAGCACCGGGTCAGCCTTAGCGATGGCGTCACCCTCACCTACGATCGCCTCGTTCTGGCCCTGGGCGGCACCACCCCTATGGATATGGCCCCCGGCGTCGCTGAGCACGCCCACGCCTTCCGCACTCTGCAAGATGCTTATCATTTAAAAGAACGGCTGCGCCATCTGGTCGCCTCCAACGCCGAGAAGATTCGCGTGGCGGTGGTGGGTGGCGGCTACAGCGGGGTAGAGCTGGCTTGTAAGGTAGCAGAGCATTTGGGCGATCGGGGCCGAGTCCGCCTGATCGAGCGCACCGATACTCTGCTGCGCACCTCGCCAGAATACAACCGAGAGGCATCCCAAAAGGTGCTCTCTGACCTAGGCGTGTGGGTTGATCTAGAAACCGCCGTAGATAATGTGGGAGCCGATACCATTACCCTCACCTACCGCGAGCAGACCGATATTTTGCCGGTCGATTTGGTGCTGTGGACGGTGGGTACACAGGTGAATTCTGTGATCGCCGACCTGCCCCTAAAGCACAATGAGCGGCAGCAGGTGGTCGTGCAGCCCACCCTAGAATCTATCGATCGCCCCGGTGTCTACGCCCTCGGCGATGTGGCCGACTGCCGCGATGCCGACGGTCAACAAATGTTTGCCACCGCCCAGGTGGCCCTGCAACAGGCCGACTTTGTCGGGTGGAATATCTGGGCGAGTTTGAGCAATCGCCCCCAACTGCCCTTCCGCTACCGCCACTTGGGCGAAATGCTCACCCTCGGCACCAGCCGCGCCACCCTCACTGGACTTGGCGTGCAGCTCGATGGCGAACTGGCCCACGTGGCCCGCCGCCTGGCCTATCTCTACCGCATGCCTACCTTCTCGCACCAATTGCGGGTGGGGCTCAACTGGATGACCAAGCCCCTGCGGGATGTGCTGTCGGCGCAATAGAGTCGTTTGATCGTTGACCAACGTTTTTTTATCCACTCTCTTAAAAATCGTTTACACATCTGTCAGATCCTTAGGCAACCGCTCTGAGTACAAAGATGCCTCAGGATCTTTAGGCTTGCGAATAGGCTTTTAAGATCTAAGATCTGTTAATCATGGTTTCATCTAAATCCTTCTTGACTATCTCCGACTCAGAGAGGTACAAGTGATTCGTCCCTACGGTTTAGCCTTTTGGGAGTCGGGATCGCGTGATTCGAATTTTGCCCAAGTACCTTACCTAGATTTTACCTGGCTTATGTAGCTGTCTTGAGATATGTTGTTGAGGGGTAAAGGCAGGGGAATTTGAGCCTGAGAATAGCAGAGAATTAGGCTTACCACTATCATTTCTCCCCCATCTTCAAGCATCCCTAAAAACCAATAAATATATCCTCCACCTAACGATTGAGGAACATGAGAGGTCATCATATGAATCATGTCTACTGCCACGCCGAAAAACGCTAAAGCAAAAATTAGAAAAATTATCCGACGACTAACTTTCCTAAATTCAATCGAGCTTTTGCGGTAATTGAGCCATATTGCGACAGAGAAAATGGCCGTCATCCAAAAAGCATAGGCCATCTCTCCAAAGTCATTTGACCTCAGCCACAACGCTGACGACCAAGACATTTTTTCGGCCAAAATTACACCGTAGATCTCGTGGAGCAGAAGGGCATCGTCTAATAATAGATAGCCAAAAAAACATACCCAAACAAAATAAGATCGATTTTTCCGAATGCTCAGATAGATAAAAATAAGGGAAATCCAAAACAATTTTATGTACTGAAAAAACTCTGGATAGCCCTTATCTAGCTCTAGGCTAAACATTGGGTTAGCAACGACAGGTAAAGGCATGAACGAATGAAGGACATGAATAGCAATAAAAACTATATCTGTCAGCATCACCAAGACCAAAAGCTGTAAGGTAAACGGGTTTTTTATCTCCGTTTTAACATAATGAGCTAAGCTAGATAAACTTGAGGTGAGCGAGTGAAATAAAATCATGGCCGACTAAAGATTTGACAGCTTAGAAAAGAGACGGCGGCGCTTCATAAAAGCTGAATCACCTGAGTTAGCAGGATAAAAGCACGACACGTAGCTTTTCTCGGCTTGTGACTGAAACCGTATGCCAAGACGAAATCCATTCCTGCGTTGGAAGCTGGAACTTTGCCAATTTCGATCTAAATTTGGCCTGTGATTCGGCACCTACTAGAAAAGTCGTGTATGTACCTAGCTCGTAGTGTCAAGTTAAGACTGCGTTAAGGGAATGGGGCTTGAATTCACTCATTCCACAATGATTTTCATAAAGTTATAAAGTTTGTATAGAGAGGCTTTGTATGATCCGGAAATCTTCTTAATACGGTTCCTGGACGAATAGAGTACGGGATGGACTTGAGCATTGGCTTGGGCTCTCTCTTCGCCCAAGTGGTAGAGTCATAGCCAGGCTCCCTCATTAGCACTCCTTCCCCTCGCCATGTACAACCTTGTTTCTGCGGCCCTGGGCGCCCAGCAGCTGACCCAGGCGGCTCAGTTGATCAAGCAGTGGCAGCAAACAAGCCCCCAAGACCCCTGGCTCAAGCTGGCCATGGGCCAATATTGGGAGGCCAAGGGCGAGCTAGAGAAGGCCCAGATCACCTACACTCGGCTGCTGCAGAGCAGCGTCAACACCAAGATTTTGCCCCCGGCGCGGGAGGGGGTGCAGCGGGTGCGCGATCGGCTCGCCCTCCAGCGAGAACACGCCCTCAACGAGGCCAAGCAGCAGCCGGGTGCCAGCGGTGCAGCGGTGCTGGTGCTAGAGCCGGTGATGGGCGATCGCCGCGAAGCCGCTGCCCAGGGGTTAGCCAAGGTCATACAGATCGACGCTTACACCGCCCGCACCCGTTTGCCCAGCAAACACTGGCGACTGCTGCGCACCGGCATGGCCGGAGAGCTGCAATACCTCTGCGAACAGCTGCGGGCCGAGGGCACCCTGGCCCAGTGGTTTACCCTCGACCAGGTTAAACAGTTGCCTACCTTTCGCGTCGAGGCCATTCAGACGATTGAGCCGCAGCTCACCGTGATTTGCCAAAACGACACGGGTCAACGGGGCACCCTGCAGCTGGCCTGGGGCGACATTACCCAGTGGGTGGTGGGCCAACTGCCCATTTACGAATCGGTGGTTGACCTCGACGCCCGGGGCAAACTCAAACGCAAAGACTCGACCCAAGACTACGGCGAAATTATTGATTGGCACCTCCATGGTCGGGGGTGCATACTGCGGTTTTGCGATCGCGCCTACAAATACCGCGAGGCCATTCCCCTACCCCCCAACGAGGCATTTCCATCACCCCTCATTGCCGCGATCGCCTGGAGAGCTATAAAGCGCTACTTTGAAGACCACATTACCCCAGCCCCCCTAGCCGACTTTACCGGCTTTGGCGAGAGTACCCTCGACTTGCTCGACCTGCTCCCTCCCTTTGACCACCATGTCGACCTAGGCCGCACCCTGCCGTCACCGTGGGATCAGGCCTTTCATCTCTACAGCAGTCTGCGGTTTTTAGGGGCCAAGGTTTAGCCTGGCCCACCATATCTCAGGGCGGCCAAAACAAAGCCAGGGCTGCCGTTGGCAACCCTGGCGCATAGAGACTATGCCTAAAGGTAAAATTGAGGGCGATCGCGCCCAATGCGCTTTTACCGCATCTTGACCTGTTTAGCCATATCTCTAAAGGGAGAAAGGCTAGGGCCAGGCCGACGCCGACTAGTCGTGGTGGGAGTGTTGAGATAGGTACTAGCAAAGCCAGCAGGTACAGGCTCAACCGGAGCCGGAGCTACAGAAACTGGAGCCGGTGCGGTCGGAGCTTTGGCCTTAGCCGGAGCTTGGTTAGTAGACGCAGGAGCCGGAGCCTTAGCATCAGCAGCTTTGACCTCAGCTTTGGTCGCAGGTGCAGGATCCGCAGCAGGCAGGCTATCGTCAGCGGAATCGTCTGCCTCCAGGAAAAATTCAGATTTTTTGCCCAGGCCCACCAGACCGCCAACGGTTTTGAAGATGCCGCCAATCAGCCCAAAGATAGCCCCAAAAATAGACTTGATTAAACCCATGGGTATGTCCTTGATGAATCTGCGTTTATGAATTAATTATCAAGTTCCGTTACGCCCTCTCAACCCTTGGGGCCACATCTAGATAGAAAAGTTTACACGAGCCAGCATCGACCCCGTTGAGCAAGGGGTTTTACCCTCAGCTCCCCGCCCTTAGACACCCAAGCTAAAACCCAAGTTCTAGCCCCTAGGGCTTTGCACTGATCTCGCCAAACATGGCATTGACCTGGGGCATAAAGCCATCGCCCGCCTCGGGGGAAAACACCGCCATGGCCGCAAACCCATGACCACTGGCCTCACCCAGATAAACCAGCCCCATAGCCTCGCGATCGGGAGTTTGGAACGTTACTAGCTGCCGAGCCCAAGGAAACTCCAGCTGGTCGGCATAGCTACCGGTGACCACCCAGCCATTTTCAGCAAGCACCCCTTCAGGCCCGGTGATGTAAGGGGTGACCTCTGCCGCCTGGGTCACCCCCGCCGGAAAGAACAGGATCACCCCTGCCCCGATCGCCTCGTCAGCAAAAGACACGCCGCAGCCGTCGATATCGCAGACCTGATCGACAGTCATGGTAGTGGGGTAGTAGGTCACCAGGGGCACCGTGGGGTGCTGGTAGAGCTGCATTTCTATCGTTTGGGGTTCGCCCTCGACCAACACCGTGACCAACCGGGTGGCGGGGAGGGTATCCAAGCCAGCCTGGGCCTGTAAGGTCTGGGCCGGGGGGGCTATTTCCTGGGCCAGCAGAGTGGTCTGGCTGAGAAATCCCACCCCGAAGGCGAAGCCAACCACAGGGCCAACTAAAGGACGAGACAGGGGCGATCGCATAGGGCTTTGGCAATAAAGCCTTAATTCTTACTGATTGGCAGGGAGTTTAGCTGACCTTGCCAGGTTTCTTAATTTCTTGGGGGGGCGCTTCTTGGGGACGTTTCTCAGAAACGCTGCTGGGGTCGTTAGATCCTGCCGCCCTGTGCAGGGTTCGCCAGGGCATTTTCTGGTCGCGAAAGCAAATTGGTATAAGCGGACCCTTTACTTCACTTAAAACCTCGTTAGAATAATTAATGAAGACCTTAATTTTTCTTAATCCATATGATTGCTCAGCAGCGCCTTCTATCCCTGGGCGGCCTTGCGCTTCAGCCCAACCAGTCCAGCAACACTGCTTTTCAGATTTCTTGGACAATTCTGAGAGTTGTCGCCGGTATCGTAATGGTTCATAACGGTCTCGACAAACTGGCCAACATCGAGAGCTTCGCCCAGGCCTACGTGGCCTACCTGGGTTTGCCCTTTCCCATCACCCTCAGCTACATGGCTGCTTTTACTGAGTTGATCGGTGCTCCTCTGGTGGCCCTGGGTCTGTTCACGCGCCCTGCGGCCTTGGGTCTGTTCTTCACCATGGCGGTGGCGATGTATCACCATGTCAAGGTCGCTGGCCTGAGCATTCCTTACCTTGAGCTGTCGGCGCTGTATGCGGCTACCTTCTTGTTCTTTGTGATCAACGGCGGCGGGCGCTTTTCTGTCGATGCGCTTCTGGCCAACGTTTTGAGCGGGCTGCGCACCAACCAAACCGATGGCAAGCGCGCCTCCCTAGAGACTGTCTTCCAGCAGGCTGACGAAGCCAAGTCGATTTTGTAAAAAGTTTCGCTCCCTTCTAGGCCCCCGCGTCGATATTGGCGCGGGGGCTTTTTTGGGGCTTGCTCTGGGACTCAATCCCCTAGGTATGGGGTTCGCCAAACAGCACCAGTGAACAGGTGGCTTCGTCGATCACCTGGTGGGTGACGTCGCTGACCGCCAGCCCCCCAGCGGTGCGCCGCCGCATCGATCGCAGCACAATCAGATCGTGGTCGCGGGCCGTGTCGAGAATGACGTCAGCGGGGGCGTCATGCTCGACGGTGAGCAGGTTCCAGCTGATCTGGGGGCCGCTGGTCATGACCTTGGTCAGCGCTGTCTCTAGGGCTTTGACCTGGTCGGCGGGGGTGTGGCGATCGCAGACGTGCAGCAGTGTTACCGAGGCATTGTGGGTGTCGGCAAACACCTGGGCAAAGCGCACGGTGCGCACCGCCTGGGGGGTAATCATCTTCATCGGCACTAAAATGCGGTGAATGTCGATGGGCTCTGTCAGCAGCCGAGCCACCGCCACCGGGCAGTGGCTCGACCAAAACACCTCATCCACCAGGGTGCCAAACAGCTTGGCCCGAAACCCCTGTCGGCTCCAGCCCAGCAAAATCAGGCTGGCATTTTGCTCGCGAGCGGTGCGGGTGATGCCCTCCGACACATCGTCGTCAATGCGCATGACCGAGTAGGCCTGGGCGTTAAACTCTTGGCTGAGAGCCTCGGCCTTGTGCAAGAGTTTGCGGCATTGGGCCACGGTTTCGAGCAGGTTGGGGTCATCCATGTGCACGTGGGCGCGGGCGACGGTCAGCGGTATGACGTAGCCCCCTTCGTGCCCGGCCAGCAGGGCGGCCATCTCGATCAGGTAGCGCTGGGTGACCGGGTTGTAGATCGGCACCACCACCGTAAAAGGGCCGGTGATGGTGGCATCTTCTCTACTTTCTGGAGCAGATCCATAGTCAAACCACAGAGAATCAGGCTCGGGGCGAATGATTTTGGGCGCTACCAGCCGCCCGGCAAAACGGGCGGTGAGCAGTGGCCCAGCCACGGAGGTGATCAGCATCATCACAATCACCGCGTTGAACTCTAGCTCTGAGATAATGCCCTGCTGCAAGCCCACTAGAGCCGCAGCCAGGGTGGCCGCCACCTGGGGCATAGACAGCGACCACATGGTAAAAATCTGATCCCAGCTATAGCCAAAAAAGGGCTTAGTTACCAGGGCCGCCAGAAATTTTGTCGCGATCAGGGTGCCGGTCAAGGCCAGGGTAAAGGCCAGGTTGGTGGTCACCGACTCCATAAACACCTGGAGGTTGAGCAATAGCCCCATGCACACAAAGAAAAAGGGAATGAACAGCACCCCGCCCACAAATTCCACCTTTTCTTTGACCGGGCCGTGGCCCACTACGTCGTTGACCGCCAGACCGGCCAAAAACGCCCCCACAATTTTGTCGACGTTGATCAGCTGCGACCCCACCGCCGCCAAAAATACCGCCGCCAGCACAAACAAAAACTGGTTGCCCTCGCGATCGCCGTTGCGCTTGAAGTATTGCTTGCCCGCCCAGTCAATGCCCACCAGCACCGCCGTCGCAAACAGCCCCAGCATGACCAGCTGCGACACCACCGTCTGGGCCGAAAACTCTCCCGCCTGGGCGGACACACACATCGCCAGCACCAGCAGCGCCCCAATGTCGGTAAAAATAGTGGCCCCTACCGTAGCGGCGACCGAGGGCTCTTTGCCGATGCCCAGGCGCATCACAATCGGGTAGGCCAGCAGGGTGTGGGAAGCCAGCAGCGAGCCGATGAGCACCGAGGCCACCCAGTCAAAGCCAAAGGCACGGCTGAGCAATAGCCCCCCGGCAAGGGGAACGGCGAAGGTGGTCCAGCCAAACCCCAGAGAGCGGTTGCGAGTGCGCTTAAAGTCTTTGAGGTCGATCTCTAGCCCCGCCACAAACATGAGGTAGATCTTGCCCACATCAGAGAGCAGGGTTTCGACATCGCCCGCCGGGTCAAGCACCCCCAGCACACTAGGCCCCAGCACCACCCCCGCCGCCAGCAACCCCACCAGCCCCGGCAGCCGCAGCCGCTCAAAGATCGGCGGAATAATCAGCGTCACCAGCAGCAGCACTGTAAAGGCCACAATCGGGCTGTCTGGCAAGAAACTCAGCAGTTCGTTCACAACAACCCCTCCAATTTAATGGCCTCAACCCTTCACGATAAGGGGTCTTCAACACAATACTGGGGTTGCCCGCAAATGTCTTGCTACCGGCAGCTGGGGAGGGCGATCGCCCGACTACTGAGCCGCTAAGGTCAAAAACCACTGCTCAAACCGCTTACCCATGGCCTCTAGGGAGTATTGCTCTTCGGCCTGGCGACGGCAGGCGCGGCGATCGAGCAAAGAAATGCGATCGATCGCTGCCACCAGCCCGGCCACGCTGTCAGGCTCCACCAGCCAGCCAGTTTTGCCGTCAATGACAATCTCCGCTGGCCCGCCGCGTCGGTAGGCAATCACCGGTACCCCGCAGGCCAGAGCCTCAATGGCGACAATGCCAAAGGCCTCTACCCAGCGGTGGGACATGACCAACGCCTGACACTGACCCACCAGCGCCTGAAGGCGATCGGTAGGCTGAAAGCCCAGGTACTCGATCGGCGGATCGGGGTAGCGGGTGTAGATCATCTCCCAGTAGGCTGGGTCTTCAATCTGACCCAGCACCCGCAGGGGGTAGTGGCTTTGAATCGCCGCCGCTACCGCATCTTCTAACCCTTTTTCGGGAGAAATTCGGCCCATCCAGCCCAGCCAGGGGCCAGGGGTGTTGCAAAAGCTGTAGCGGTCGAGGTCGAGGCCGCAGGGCAAAATTGGACAGCCTTTAGCAAAGGTAAAGGTGTCGGCCTGGGCCTGGGTGTGCATTGCCACCGTGCCCGGAAACCGCTCTGCCACCTCCCCAATGGCTGCATCCATCGCGTCGGTGAGAGAGCCCATGCTCACCATATGGGCCACGGGCCGATCAAAAAAGGGCGTGAGATAAAACGACAGCCAATCGTAGGTGAAGTTGACCATGAGATCGTACTGGTGGCGGGTTTGCCAGGCATAGCTCCACATCTGGGCCAGCACCGATCGCCCCGGCAGCACCACTGCTGTCTGTCGTCCCTGGTGATGGGCCGGTGGCTGTAAGTCACCAGACGCGGGTACCACGGTCACCCCCTCCACCACCGAGCCCTGGGGGGCCACAATGGTAACGCTATGCCCCCAGCGCTGTAAAATACGCGCCAGATTGGGCACCAGTTGCTCAACGCCGCCCCCTTGCCCCGAGCCCAGTGGCCCCACGGGGGTCGACAAAAACAAGAGTCGCAAGCTCATACCATCACCGCTTCGGGTGCTAAAGGCTGGGCCCAAAGATCGTCTACCGCACCGACCGCCTGGGGGCAAAACCGCCGCGCCAGTTTCTTAAACCGGCCACTGGTCACTTTACCCCCCCAGCAGTGGAGCAGGTGAATGGGTGCTCCCCGTTTGAGCAGGGGCTCGGCATCGCGGGGGGAGATGTTGTAGCCGGAGGGCAACTGCACCACCGCTGTCTGGGTGAGATCGATAGCTCGGGCTAAGGCCAGCTGATCTTGCTGCCCAAAGCGCTGCCACTCGTGCTGCCATGCGGTAAAGAGAGCATCGGTCACCGCCGTGCGCCGCCACAGCACCACGCCGCTGTTAAAGTGCGGGGTCTCTGGGGCCAGCTGCGCCAGGGTAAAGTCAATTTCGGCTGGGGCAACGTGGTCGCAGAGGCCAATCTCGGCCATGCGATCGGCGGCCATGGCCACATCCCCCTGGTCGAGATAGGGCCAGAGGTCAGCCAGCCCGCCAATGGGCAAGATATCGGCGTCTAAAAAGAGCGTTTCGCCGTAGGGGCTGTAGGTGTTGAGCTGGGTTTTGAGCCGTCGAGATAGACCCAGGCTAGGGGTGGCGGCTGGCAGATCGAGCCAGCGCCGGTCAATGTCATAGCGATCGAGGCGGAGGCCGTTGAGCTCAGGCAAGTTGGAGAAAATCGTGATCGGAGTAGCGGCCTCGCGATCGCGCAGGGCGATCGCACTGATCAGGGCGGCCTCCAGGTAGCTAGGATGGTTGACGGCTAGATAGACAACACCTCTGTCGGCCATAGGGTTAGATTGCCAATGTTCTAAATAATGGGTATCTCACTCTATACCCTGAAAGGTGGCCCTCTAGGTAAACCTTGGGTTATGGCAGCCGGGGCCACCCCCCAGGCGATCGGGAGTTGAGTCGTATTATTCTAGTTACCGCCACACCCCGCAGCCTGCGGTTCTGACCCACCTTCGAGCAAATTCGCCAATCTCTGCCCGAGAGCTAGGGTTGGCCTGTCCTCCATCCCTCTCCCCCCATGACCATTCCCCTGACCCAGGTTGATGCCTTTACTGCCTCAGCCTACGGCGGCAACCCCGCCGCCGTGTGCGCCCTGCCCGAGGCCCGCCCCGATAGCTGGATGCAGCAGGTCGCCCAGGAGATGAACCTCTCTGAGACCGCTTTTTTTTACCCCGAGGCCGACGGCTATCGCCTGCGCTGGTTTACCCCCACCGTTGAGGTCGATCTCTGCGGCCATGCTACCCTCGCCACCGGCCACGTGCTGTGGAGTGAGGGGCATCTCAGCGGCGAGCAGCCTGCAACGTTCTATACCCGCAGCGGTGTGCTCACCGCCCGCCGATTGGGCGACTGGATAGAGCTCAACTTTCCGGCCAACCCGTCCCACCCCATTGCAGAGCCTGAGGGGCTGGCAGAGGCCCTCGGCGCCACCCCCCAGGCCATCGTTGAAAATTCTCTCGGCTATTTGGTAGAGCTAGAGTCGGCGGCGACGGTGCGCGACCTACGCCCCAACTTTGCTGCTCTAGGGCAGTTTCCTGTCCGCGGTGTCATTGTCACCAGTCGCGGCGAGGCTCCCTACGACTTTGTCTCTCGTTTTTTTGCCCCCGGCCTCGGCATCGACGAAGACCCGGTCACCGGATCGGCTCACTGCTGTCTCAGCCCCTACTGGCGTGAGAAGTTGGGCAAAACCACCTTTCTCGCCCACCAGGCGTCGGCGCGGGGCGGCGTGGTCAAGGTGCAAGACGAAGGAGATCGGGTGCGGCTCAGCGGCCAAGCGGTCACGATCTTCAAAGGTGAACTGCTGCACTAGGGAGATTGCCAGCAAGCTAAATCCCTACAAGCAGTCGTTCTACCGTAGGGGCAAACGGTTGTTTGCCCGATGGAGGGATGTTCTTTTCGAGAAATGGCCTAAGCTGCACTAGAAAAATGCGGCATTGCGGAGCAGATCAATGCAGGTCAAAGTCACCACCTGGTATTTAGAAATGCTCGATCGGGGGCAGCTACGGCCCCGACTGAGTGACCGTGCTGATCTGGCGATTTCTCAGGCCCAGGTGCCCTGCCCGGAGTTCAGCCGTTTTTTATACAGCAGCGTGGGTGGCCAGTGGCAATGGTATGAACGACTTGCCTGGAGCCGCGATCGCTGGCTGACCTATCTCTCTCAACCCAGCATCGAGACCTGGGTAGCCTACGTAGCTGGCACCCCAGCGGGCTATATCGAGCTGGGCCAACACCCCCCCGGCGATGTAGAACTGATCTACTTTGGCCTGCTGCCCCAATTTATTGGGCAGGGTCTGGGCGGGCACCTGCTCACGGTTGGCGTGCAGCGAGCCTGGGCTATGGGGGCAAGCCGCGTTTGGGTTCACACCTGTAGTCTGGATGGCCCCTCCGCCTACAAAAACTACGTGTCGCGCGGCTTTAGCCTCTACGACACCGAGATAGCGCTGCACAATCTGCCCCACAAACCGCCTGACCTATGGGTACAGACAAAGCTTTAAACCCAGTCACCCTGGATAAGATATATGACGCTAAGGCGAGGCTCCGCCAACGCCCAGCAACACACCAAAAGACAGTAGTGATGACCTTATGGTCTCGCACGCCTCTATGGCCGAGGGAGGGGTTGGTTCTCCCTCGGCCATAGCTAAAGCTAACCAGGGCTTTTGCGAGATGGCGTGCGAGGGGTGGGTGCTGGTCGGCCACTGCTCAATAAACCTCGAAAAATTATCCTGCGCCGAGCAATGTAATATTCTGCTGGTCGTGGATCCTGATAGAACGAAAATCTCTGACTACCGGCCAGAAAGCTCTTCAGGTTTTTCCCAAAACTTCTGAAATCGGCGATCGCCTCTAGATCGACACCATAGCTAGCCAAGCACAGCTCACACAGTCTTTGGCGACTCACCCAGGGCGAACCTGTGCTACCAAACTCCCTATCTAAAAGAGAGTCCACTGCATCCAGCAGATCGTCCTTTGACGAAAATTTTGACAGGTTTTGATGGGTCGACATCGTTGTGCCACTGCCTATGCAGCGTTAGAAAGGATGTCAGTAATTACCGCTTGCCCCTGTGCTATTTCAGACTCAAACAGGTGCGGATCTCCCCATTTAAATTCTAGTTTTCTAACGGGAATCTCTACGTTCTAGGAGATTTCTGAGAAAGAAAATACCCCCATGTAGGGGCGCGGGGCCTGCATTGGTGTCAACTTAAGTATCTCAAGGTGGGACAGCGGGGCAACAACCTGGGACGTTGCCCCAAATTTCCGCCCATTGAAGGTCTTGTTGTCGGTG